>SKHB01000053.1 GCA_007117135.1 Microbacteriaceae bacterium
GGGTGACGGGATGGCCGGGTGTGGCAAAAATGTGGCTCCGCCCCCAGGATTCGAACCTAGACCTAACAGCTCCAAAGGCTGTCGTGCTGCCGTTACACCAAGGCGGAGAGTGTCACTCGACTCCTCTAGTCTGCCAGAGGTCGATAATGGTGTGATGCCACAAGCCGCAGATGATGTCGATCGGATTGTTTCCGCGTGGCGTCGTCAGCGCCCAGACTTGGATGTATCACCGCTAGAAGTGCTGTCCCGAGTCACCAGAATCGCTAAACACCTCGAACGAGTGCGTAAAAACACGTTCGATTCGCACAACATTGAAGTGTGGGAATTTGATGTTTTGGCTGCCCTTCGCCGCTCCGGCAAACCCTACGCTCTGAGCCCCACAACGCTCATCGCGGACACGATGGTGACAAGTGGGGCGATGACGAACAGAATTAATCGCTTATCCGCCCGGGGTTTGGTGAAACGTCGGTCTGATCCCATTGATGGCAGGCGAGTCGTGGTTGCACTCACCCCGGCTGGCAAAAGTCTTGTCGACGAGACATTCGCGGACTTTGTGGAGCGAGAAACCGAAGTGCTTCAGCACATGTCTGCGGGAGAAAAAAGAGAGTTGGCCTCCCTTCTGAGGCAACTGAGCACCAGCATCGAAGCCCCTGAGGGTTAAGCTCCCAACTGCTCTAACCATTCGAGCCAGGTGTGTTCCGCCTCGGCAAGATCAGTCTGCACTTGGCTCAGCTCTTCGCCCAAGGGTTGCAAGGCAACATGGTCGGTGGGGTCCGCTGCCACAAGCAGAGCCAACAGTTCTTCCCGGCGTCTTTCCATGGCAGCAATTTTTCGCTCCAGGGCTTGGGCGGCTTTATGCAGTTGTCGATGCTCCGCGCTTCCTGGCCGAAGGTCGACTGCGTTAAAGCCAGCTTTTTCCGGCGCCGGCGACGGTGATGTTTGTCGGTGGGGTGAGCTGGTGAGCATCCCCAAATACTGGTCAACACCACCGGGAAGGTGGATGACATCGCCGTCAATCAGAGCAAATTGGGTGTCGGTCACACGCTCCAACAGGTAGCGGTCGTGGGAAACAACAATGAGTGTTCCCGGCCACGTATCCAACAGGTCTTCCAAAGCCGTCAACATGTCGGTATCGAGATCGTTGGTCGGTTCATCGAGTATCAAGACATTTGGTTCGCTGAGCAGGTGCACGAGGAGCTGAAGACGGCGCCGTTGGCCACCGCTCAACGTCGACACCACTTGAGGCAGTTCTTCTTTCGCGAAACCCAGTCGTTCAATGAGTTCCCCCGGGCTGACCTCACCGTCTGCGGCGAGATAGCTGGTTTTGTGGTCGGCAACAAGTTTGGAGACCCGATTGTTCCACCACGGCCGTAACCCCTCATCTCTCTGATCCAGCATCGCCAAGGACACCGTTTTTCCCGTTGCTAGGCGACCGGTGTCAGGCGGTTGGTGACCGGCGAGGATGTTCAGCAGCGTGGACTTTCCTTCGCCGTTTCGACCAAGGATTCCCACTCGGTCTCCCGGCCCAACACCCCAGGTGATGTTACGCAGAAGTGTTCGATCGCCAAAAGACAACGAAACGTCTTTGAGTTCGAGGACATTTTTACCCAGCCTCGACATGGCCACCGTTTTCAGCGAAACTTCGTCACGGGGAGGTGGCTCCCCAGCGATGAGTTCCTCCGCTCTTTCGATGCGAAACTTGGGCTTCGACGTTCTTGCCGGTGCACCCCGTCTCAACCAGGCGAGTTCTTTCCGGAGCAGGTTTTGGCTTCTATCCCATATCGCCTCAGCTTGGCGTTCACGCTCCAATCGGGCCAACACATAGGCGGCGTAACCGCCGTCATAGCGGTCGAGTCCGCCCCGGTGAACCTCCCACGTATTGGTGGTGACTGCATCCAAAAACCAACGGTCGTGGGTGACCACAACTAAAGCCCCCTGGCCCTCTGGCCAGCGCGTCTTCAAGTGGTCAACAAGCCAGGTGACGCCCGCCAAATCCAAGTGGTTGGTTGGTTCGTCGAGGAACAAAACATCCCACCTGTCAATCAGGGTTGCTGCGAGGCTCACTCGTCGAAGCTGCCCCCCAGAGAGCTCACCAAGTGGCTGATCGAGAGACACATCCCCGAGGGTCCCTGCAAGAACGTCGCGAATGGCGGGATCGCCGGCCCATTCGTGTTCGGGCCGGGTTCCCACCACCGCTTCACGAACAGTGTGCGCGTCGGTATGAAGATCCGACTGGTCGACGTAACCCAGTCGAAGACCGTTTCTCCCGATGACCTCTCCCGAGTCTGGTTCAAGACGACCGGCGAGAATTTTCAACAGCGTCGACTTGCCGTGACCATTTCGGCCGACGACTCCAACGCGGTCCCCGTCGGACAGAGCCACGCTTACAGAATCCAGCACCAGTCTCGTGGGATACTCGAGGGTGAGGTTATTTGCGCCAAGCAAGTGAGCCACCCCGGAAGCCTACAAGGCCAGTCCCCCCCCCATTGCCTAAGGAGCATTATTCGTGGCCACAAAATCCCCGAGCCATCGGCCGTCTGCCAAGAGTCACCTGGTGATGTATGGACTCGTCGCATTGTGGCTGGTGGCCGACCAGCTCACAAAACTGTGGGCTGAAGCAGAACTGACCCTGGGCGTTTACATCCCCGTCTTTGGCGACTATCTCGGATGGCGCCTGGTGTACAACCCGGGAGCAGCTTTTGGTATTGCTGCTGACTTCACCTGGGTTCTCACCATCATTGCTGCCCTCGCCGTTATCGGCATTGGCTGGTTCAGCACCCGGGTGACACACCCTCTGTGGATGGTGGGCACATCTGCTTTGCTGGGTGGCGCCGTGTCACACCTGGGCGACCGGCTGTTCCGTGACCCCGGCTTCGCCCAGGGTCACATTGTTGACTTCATCGACTACGCCGGGTTTTTTGTCGGAAACATTGCCGACATTGCCCTCGTCGGTGGCGCGGCAGTGCTGATTCTGGCAAGTTTTTTTGCACCACCGACTCCAGAGAACACTGACGGCAAGGACAGTGAGCCGTCGACTGTCGACGCCGTTGATGAACTCAGTGAGCTTCCCTGGCAGAAGAAAGAGACGAAGTAAGCCGCGCTCCGAGAGGCGTTGACGTTGTGGGGGTCGCACTAAACCCGCGCTGCAGCAAAAAATTGGCCACGTCAGCCACATGAGTGGCGTCCACACACAGCCCGAAAACGGTGGGTCCGGAACCTGAAACAAGGTGTGCCAGTGCCCCTGCCTCACTCAGGACGTCTAAATTTTTCTGAACTATCGGCGCCATCTTGAGCGCGGCTGGTTGCAGGTCGTTGGACAGGACCCCGATGAGTTCTCCAACATCGTCGCCGATGACGACGTCGAGCTCACTACTGCTCAGGGGGGTAAGTGTTCCCTGACCCTCTGCGCGAAGGTCGTCCAAGGTCTTGTAAACACGAGGCGTTGAGAGTTCAAGAGGAGCCGTCACCACAACAAGGTGCAATGGTTGCTGTCTGATGAGGGGGGTGAGTAGGTCGCCCCGGCCTTCACCGAGAGCGGTCCCCCCCAGTAGAGAAAAGGGAACATCGGCTCCGAGAGTGGCCGCCATGTCTAAGATCTGGGGTGAAGTCAGCCCCACCTGCCACAGTTCGTTCAACGCAACCAGGGTGGCTGCAGCATCTGCTGACCCGCCAGCCATCCCTCCTGCCACCGGAATTGTTTTGGTGATTGTGATGGCGAGGGGTTCCCGCAATCCCCTCACGTGGGCCAAGGCGTCTACCGCTTTCCACACAATGTTGGTCCGGTCGGTGGGAACACCAGACAGGTTTCCCGCCCCCTCGATGACAAGACTGTCCGCATCAGCGGAAACAATGGCCACCTCATCCCACAGGTCAACCGCTTGAAAAACGGTCACCAGGGGGTGGTAACCGGATTCGTCTGGGGCGCCGACTCGAAGAATGAGGTTGATTTTCGCCGGAGCCGTGGCGGTAACCGCGGGGCTGAATGCTGATGTCACGTGGCTAGCCTAACGACCCGGTGTGTCGATGATTTCGGGAACGATGGAGCGATAAACCAGCAAACCAGCCGCTTCAATGACCGTCTGACCGACAACCACAAGGGGGACAAGTCCCCAGACGCTTGGGTCAAGCGCAAGAGTAATGGGAAGAATGATGAGCCCCCCACGGCCCGCTCCGGCAATCATGATGGCCCGCCTTTTTGCTGGAGCGACACCGGCGAGGCTCCCCACAAGGATCGACACCGGCGCAATCAACACCAGAAACGCGATACTGAGCGGCACCAGCCAGTTCAAATCGTAGAGACGATCAATATGGTCGGGAAGTCTCCACCACACGGTGATTGCGATGGCCAGCGTCGCAAGCCACACCACCGACTGGGAGCCCACTCGCCGAAGCACCAGAGCCGCTGGCGCCTTCTTGATCGTCAACCACTGAACAACGCCGGCAAGTATGACGGGAAGAATGATGACCAGACCGATGACGGGAAAAGTTGGTGGCAAATCGGCGAAGGAAAATATTCCCCCGCTCAAGAAAATGGTGAGCAGCGGCACCAGCACCAACTGCAGCCCCAAAATCACTGGTGTGGCAGAAAGAACACTCTCCGCATCGCCCCCCGCTCCCCGAATAATCGGCAAAGACAACGCGACACCTGGGGCCAACAGAACGAGGAGCAAACCAACTTGCAACCCGGGCGAATACCAAACAACACGGGACAAAACAAAGGCGAGGAAAGGCACCACCAACAGGTTGATGGCGATCAGCGCAATCCAGACCCGTCTTCCCTGGTACACCTTGCCGAAGGAGAGGAGCGGGAGTGATAGCGCCAATGCGAAAACAACAAGAAAGTGGAGCGGCCACGCCACAACTCCCAGATGAGGGGAAATGCCCGGAGCAAAGACGGCAGCAACAGCGCCGACACCGGCTCCCCCGCCGAGCCACAGCAACGTTGGTCCGCGATTCACGGAACATCCACTTTCGAGAGCTCAACGAAATCGGCGAGGGTCCACTGCTCACACCTATCGGTAGGGTTCAGGCCCGCGCGAGAAATTGCTTCCGAGGCCGCATTTACCCCGCCAAAAAAAACGGCGAGCGCCTGCCTTGCCATTTTCCGCCTGACCCCGAAACCAGCATCAACGAGTGCGAACACTCGCTTTCTCAACGCGTCGCCACCGGGCGGTGGGGTGGCCACCATGCCCACCAGGACTGAATCGACACGGGGTTCGGGCCAAAAAACGCGCTTCGAGATAGGTGCTTCGACCTTCCACTCTCCCCACCACGCGAGCTTCACACTGGGCGCGCCGTACGCTTTAGACCCTGGTGTCGCGGCGATTCGATGCCCCACCTCTGCTTGGACCATCACCAATATCCGGGAAATCCACGGGGCGTGTTCGAGCACGTGAATGAGAACGGGAACAGACACGTTGTAGGGAAGGTTGGCCACTAAAGACGTGACTTCTGCGGGGACGTCCGAGAGTCGTAGCGCGTCTCCAGTCACCACCCTCACCCGGTCCCCCACTCCTCGATCCGCCAGGGTGAGGGGAAGTTGGCGGGCGAGAACGGGGTCAATTTCCCATGCGGTCACCGTTGCCCCGTGGTGGGCAAGGCCAAGAGTGAGCGACCCCAAACCGGGACCAATTTCGAGGACGTGGGAACTGGGGCTGATACCTGCCTGCTGGACAATTTTTCGAACCGTGTTCGCGTCGTGAACAAAGTTCTGACCAAGCGTTTTTGTTGGGCGCAGTGCAAGCATCTGAGCGAGACCTTGGATGTCCGCGGCACCCAGGTAGGTTGACACTGCTTTATCCACCCTGGGGCGAATACCCCGGGTCGTTGTCCCACGGCTCTCCCGTCACGGGATGGATGTGAAGGGCGAGGGGGTAGTCTTCCCATTCGCCGTAAACATCACACGTGTTGGATGTTAGTTGGCTGCACATCACTGCCAAATCCATGTCTAACAGGGACGCCATTTCTCTCACAATGTAGGGGATGGTGTACGGGCTGTTGGGTTGCCCCCTGAAGGGTGTTGGAGTCAAAAATGGTGTGTCTGTTTCGACAAGAATGTGCGACTGGTCCATCACTGCCAAAGCTTTCTTGATCCCTTTGGCATTCGAAAAAGTTACTGTTCCTGCAAATGACGCATACCAACCGTGCTGGTTGAGAGTTTCAGCGAGTTGTTCATCCCCGCTGTAACAGTGAAAAACGGTCCGATCGGGCGCGCCTTCCTCGAGGAGAACTTTGACCACATCGTCGTGTGCATCACGGTCATGAATTTGGAGGGCGAGGTTGTATTTCTTGGCCAGCCGGATATGTTCAATGAAGCTTGCACGCTGGGCTTCCAAACCATTTTCGTCGGTTCGGTAGTAGTCCAACCCGGTTTCCCCGATGGCGACAACGCGAGGGAGGGGGGCCAGTCTTTCGATTTCGGCCATGGCCCCGTCAAAATCGCCTGATGCGGCGAGTGTGGGAGCTTCGTTGGGGTGGAGCGCGACTGATGCCAGAATTCTGGGCTCACGAGAGGCGATCTCTGCCGACCACACAGACGTGTCCACGGTTGTTCCCACTTGAATAACACCTGCCACCCCGACGGAGCTCGCCAAGTCGACGTGCTGGCGGTAGTCGAGAGGGTTTACCCCGTCAGCAATTTCTAGGTGCGCGTGGTTGTCGTAGACCGCGACCGGCAAAGGCTCCGGCATGGGCGGGTGGTCAACGTTTCTGTCTGCCCCCTCCATACCCCCCCTTGTTCGCAGGTGCACGGGTGGATTTCCGTGAGTATTAGCCATAGCCACTACTCCGCGGACTCAATTCTCGGGAAAAGGGGAACCAATTCAGCGACTGGGGTGCCAGGGGGAAGGGTGCTATGGGTTCCAGCTTCGGTCAGCAACTGTTTAGTGAGGGGGCCCACAGAGTTATCTGCTCCGAGTGCCACCCAAAGTTTTTGTGAGGCTTCAGGCATGACTGGCGACAGTAAAATCGCGGTAGCCCTGAGGCCATCAGCCGCGGTGTAGAGGACTCGGGCAAGGCGTTGACGGTGTGCATCATCTTTGGCCAACACCCATGGTTCCTGTTCGGTGAGGTAGCCGTTGAGTTCATCAACAATCCGCCACGTGCTCGCAATAGCCTCATTAATGGCAAAGGTGCTCATGGCCTTCGCGGCTCCGTGGGCTGCCGTATCGATAGTGTCGTGAATGGCCTGGTCAGCGGGCAACACAGCACCGAGTTCGGTGGGAATTTTGCCGTCGAAATATCTGGTCACCATTGCGATCACACGGGAGGCAAGGTTCCCCCAGCCGTTGGCGAGTTCTGCCTCGTATCTGGCTGAGAGGTCTTCCCAACTAAACGAGCCATCTTGGCCAAACGTGATGGCGCGCATGAAGTAGTAGCGGAACGCGTCTGAACCAAACACGTCGGTAATGTCTGACGGGGCGATACCGGTGAGCTTTGACTTTGACATTTTTTCCCCACCGACAAGCAACCAGCCGTGAGCAAATACGCGCTTCGGGGGCTCCAGGTCAGCAGCCATCAACATGGCTGGCCAAATAACGGCGTGGAAGCGTGCGATGTCTTTCCCCACCAGTTGCACGGCAGGCCAGCGCTTTGCAAAAGTGTCGTCGTCGCTCCCCCACCCTGTTGCGGTGATGTAGTTGAGGAGCGCTTCAAACCACACGTAGGTCACGTGGCTGGAATCCCAAGGGATGTCGATTCCCCATTCAAAGGTGGAGCGGGAAATGGAGAGGTCTTCCAGGCCACGATTCACAAATGCGACAATCTCGTTTCTGACACTGTCTGGTTGGATGAAATCTGGCTGGCTGGCATACAGCTCCAACAGTCGGTCTTGGAACTGGGAGAGCCGGAAGAAGTAGTTGGTCTCTTTCAACACTTCGACGGGCCGGCCATGCATGTGGCAGACGCGAGCGTCGGGGAAGTCCTCGCTGCCATCAATTAGGTCAGCTGACTGCTTGTATTCTTCGCAGCCCACGCAGTAGTAGCCCTCGTAATCTCCCTCATAGATGAAGCCTTTATCGTGAAGGAGGGTGAGGAATTTGTGAACAGCCTGCTTGTGACGGTCCTCTGTGGTGCGAATGAAGTCATCGTTGGCGATGTTCAGCGTATCCAGGAGGGGGAGCCAGGCTCGGGCAACGAGTTCGTCTGCCCAGGCTTTAGGTTCTACCCCGTTGGCGACGGCGGTGCGGAGAATCTTTTGGCCGTGTTCGTCTGTGCCGGTCAGAAGCCACGTGTCTTTTCCGCTTTGACGCATCCACCTGGCCAGCACGTCTGCTGCCACCTCGGTGTAGGCGTGACCAATGTGGGGCACGTCATTGACATAGAAGATGGGTGTCGCAATGAAGAACGACCCGTTGTCTGCAGCGGTCATAGTCCCTCATCCTACGCCTCGCGCCTGGACCACGCCTCGTATAGCTCTCGCTTGGGAAGGCCTGTCTCCGACGCCACCTGTTTCGCAGCTTCCGTGGTCTTCATACCTTCTCCAATGAGCACGCCAACCTGCGCGAGAGCCTCATCAAGGGTGATGGCAGTTCCCTTGTCGCCCTCGACAACCAGCGTGATTTCGCCCTTTACTCCCCCCTCGCACCACGCAATCAACTCACTGAGGGTGCCTCGACGAACCTCTTCAAACATTTTCGTCAGCTCCCGACACACGGTTGCGCGCCTCGAGGGCCCAAACACTTCCGCCATGGCTTCTAGGGTGTCGGCTAGGCGATGGGGGGACTCAAAGAACACCATGGTCCGTTTTTCATTGGCCAGATGGGTTAAGAACTCTTTCCGCCCTTTTTTGGGAATGAACCCGTCGAAGCTGAAGCGGTCTGTCGGCAGCCCGCTGACCGCGAGCGCCGAAATGACGGCACTCGGGCCCGGAATGACGGAAACTTTTACCCCTTCGTCGTGGGCTTTTGTGGCAACGACATAGCCGGGGTCAGAAATTCCCGGCATTCCAGCATCAGTCAACACCACCACATCGCGGGTTTTCGCCA
>SKHB01000009.1 GCA_007117135.1 Microbacteriaceae bacterium
GCCACCTGGTCGTCAGTGGCCGTTGTGGGACCAAACATTTCCTCGGTGTCGGCCTTCTCTCTGGCCAGCTGGTCGGTAATGTCGCTGATTTTTTTGAGAAGAGGTTGCGGGTCGATGCCGCGGACCGTGTTGTATGCAATTTGCTTTTCACGGCGACGCTCAGTCTCTTCAATCGCGGCCGCCATCGACCGGGTGATGTCGTTGGCATACATGTGCACTTCGCCGGAAACGTTTCGGGCGGCTCGGCCGATGGTTTGGATCAGTGACGTCTGGCTTCTCAAGAAGCCTTCCTTGTCGGCATCCAAAATGGCGACCAGCGATACTTCTGGCAGGTCGAGACCTTCCCGAAGCAGGTTGATCCCCACCAGCACGTCGAAGACGCCTTGGCGCAACTGGGTCAACAACTCGACACGTTTGAGCGTGTCAACATCGGAGTGCAGGTAGCGAACTTTGACCCCCGCGTCGTCCAAGAAGTCGGTCAAATCCTCGGACATTTTCTTGGTCAAGGTGGTGACCAAGACCCGCTCGTTTTTCTTCGTGCGGATTCGGATTTCTTCCAACAGGTCGTCGATTTGGCCTTTCTGGGGTTTGACAATAATTTTTGGGTCGACAAGCCCGGTGGGCCGAATAATTTGCTCCACGACACCGTCAGACACTCCCAGTTCGTATTTGCCGGGTGTGGCCGACAGGTACACCTTTTGGCCGGTGCGCTCGAGGAATTCATCGAACCGCAGTGGCCTGTTGTCCAAAGCGCTGGGGAGGCGAAAACCGTGTTCAACGAGGGTGCGTTTTCTGGACGCATCCCCCTCATACATTCCGCCAATTTGGGGAACGGTGACGTGTGATTCGTCGATGACGGTCAGAAAGTCGTCGGGGAAATAATCCAACAGGCAGTTTGGTGGCTCGCCGGGTTGCCGGCCGTCAATGTGTCTCGAATAGTTTTCGATACCGGAACAAAAACCAATCTGCTCCATCATTTCGAGGTCGTAAGTGGTGCGCATACGGATGCGCTGTGCTTCGAGAAGTTTGTTGTTGGCCTGGAACCATCCTTCTCGCTCCTCCAGTTCAGCGCGAATGTCGGTGACCGCGCGTTTCATGGTTTCTGGGGAGGCGCTGTAATGCGTGGCGGGGAACACGGACACCGCATCCATCTGCCCCAACACTTCCCCGGTGAGGGGGTGAAGTTTCATGAGCGACTCGATTTCGTCGCCAAACATTTCAATGCGAATCGCAAATTCTTCATAGACAGGAATGATTTCTACGGTGTCGCCTCGGACACGGAACATTCCCCGCTCAAAGGCAATGTCGTTTCGCTGATACTGCATGGCAACAAAAGCCCTGGCCATTGCTTCCCGGCTAACGGTCTGCCCCACTTGCAAAGCCAGCATGGCTTCCAAATAGTCTTCTGCCGCCCCCAACCCGTAAATGCACGACACTGTGGAGACCACGATGACGTCTCTGCGCGACAGCAAAGAGTTTGTCGTCTGGTGTCGAAGCCGCTCCACCTCGGCGTTGACCGAACTGTCCTTTTCAATAAACGTATCTGTTTGCGGGACGTAGGCTTCAGGTTGGTAGTAGTCGTAATAGGACACAAAGTATTCAACAGCGTTGTGCGGAAACATGTCGCGCAGTTCGTTGGCGAACTGCGCGGCCAAAGTTTTATTGTGCGCGAGGACCAGGGCGGGGCGCTGTAGTCGCTCAATCAGCCACGCTGTGGTGGCCGACTTTCCTGTCCCCGTTGCCCCCAGCAGGGTAATGTCTGCCTCCCCAGCGCCTATCCGCTGCTCCAACTCGTCGAGAGCTTTCGGCTGGTCACCGCCCGGTTCAAATGGGCTGACCACCTCGAAGGGACGAAATGAGCGGGTTGGTTCCACCCTTCAACCCTACGACTCGTTTGTCGGGAAACGGGTGGGCATACTGGCCAGGTCATTCGGCCAGTGGGCGATCAAAGCCTCAGCCAGCTGGTCGGCGGCGACCAGAGTGTCGGCTGCTTCCCCCGACGAATCCACCACCACATCAGCGATGGCGAGGCGTTGCTCATCAGTCGCCTGCGCGTCCACCCGTGCCGTTGCGTCGGCTTCGGTCATGCCGCGGTTGTTGATGAGCCGGGCGATGCGCTCTTGCCGTGGAGCGTGAACGACGACAATCAGGTCGAACTCGTCTCGCCCCCGAGCTTCGGCCACCAGCGGCACGGCATACACGAGCACTCGGTCACGATGCTCCTGGTTGGCCTCATCAAATAGTTCGCTACTTCGCCGCCTCACAGCAGGGTGGACGATGTCGTTCAACACTTGCCTGGCCGCCGGGTCCGAAAACACGATGGCCCCCAACGCTTCCCGGTTGAGCTTGCCGTCTGGATGAACAACGCCATCGCCGAACCTTTTGACAATCTGCACGAATGCGTCGGTGTCAGGTTCGACAACCTCTCTGGCGACCTGGTCAGCATCGATGACGAGAATGCCGTGTGTGGTGAGACGGTCCGACACGGTACTCTTCCCAGCTGCTATACCGCCGGTGAGCGCAACAATGGTCATAGCTCCACCCTAATGACCGGCGAGAACAAGGAGGACCCATGGAGTGGCTTATAGCTCTCGGTCTCGGAATCGCTGCTGGGACAAACGCATACATCCCGCTCATACTTCTTGCCTCAATCGCCCGCTGGACAGATCTGATCTCCCTGCCGGAAGGGTGGCAGTGGCTGGAGTCACCGTGGACAATTGGCGTTTTGGCCACGCTGATTGTCCTCGAGATGGTCGCACAGCGCTTTCCCGGTGTGGCCACCGTGTCCGACATCTTTCAGACGGCCCTCCGGCCCTCATCAGCCGGTATTGCGGTGAGCGCCCAGGGGGCAAGTGCCGCGACTGTGACCGATTGGGAATCGTTTTGGTCGGACGGTCAATGGGTTCCCGTGGCGGTGGCCGTGGGGGTGGCGCTGGTGGTTCACTTGGCAAAAGTGGTGGTGCGCGTCACAGCAGACGCGGTGACAGCTGGCGTTGCGGGTGGGGTGTTGGCGGGTATTGACGAGGGGTCGTCGGTCATGTTCAGTATCACGGCGCTCCTTCTGCCCGTTCTCATCCCTCTCCTTCTTGTGGGGGTGTTGGGGGGAACCTGGTGGCTTATTCGCCGCCGGAAACGAGGTGCGGTAACAGATCAGCCCATAAACGACTGAGGGCCCCCGAAGGGACCCCCAGAAAGCGTGCTGTGAGCGTTAGCTTTTGTCGGACTCAGCCTGACCGGCGTCATCGGCCGATTCGTCACTGGCTGCCTCTTGCGCGGGTTCCGCATCAGCGGGCTCCTCATCAGCAGCGGGTTCCGCTGCCGCATCGCCACCGGCGAGCTTTTCGCGAAGGCTCGCGAGGGCTTCGTCGTCGGCTAGAGTTCCAGCTGACGCAGGCTCTGGAGACTGGCCGACCATGTCATCACCGTCGTTCTCAATATTTTCGATCGGGACGATGACAATAGCGGCCATTTCTGCCACCTGCTTTTTGTGAGCTTCCCAGCGGGCCTGAGCGGCTGCGTAGTCACGCTCCCAGGCGGCACGCTGCTCGTCAAAGCCGTCCAACCACTCGCCGGTCTCGACGTTGAAGCCTTCCGGGTAGGTGTAGTTGCCGGCGTCGTCATACTCGGTGGGCATGCCGTAGAGGGCAGGGTCAAACTCGGTCCCCTCAGGGTCGACACCTTCGTTGGCTTGTTTGAGCGACAGCGAAATGCGGCGACGCTCCAGGTCGATGTCGATGATTTTCACGAATACCTGCTGGTTGGCGCTCACGACTTGCTCAGCCAAGTCAATGTGCTTGTCAGAAAGTTCGGAGATGTGGACGAGACCTTCGATGCCGTCGGCCACGCGGACAAACGCACCGAAGGGCACCAGTTTGGTGACGTTTCCGGGCGCGATCTGACCGATAGCGTTGGCGCGGGCAAATACCTGCCAGGGGTCTTCCTGTGTGGCCTTCAGCGACAGGGAGACGCGTTCGCGGTCCATGTCCACTTCCAACACCTCGACGGTTACCTCTTGACCCACTTCGACCACTTCGCTGGCGTGGTCAATGTGCTTCCAGGACAGTTCGGAAACGTGAACGAGGCCGTCCACACCGCCGAGGTCCACAAAAGCACCAAAGTTCACGATGGACGACACAACACCCTTACGGATTTGGCCTTTCTCCAGGTTGGTGAGGAACGAGCTGCGGGTTTCGCTTTGGCTCTGCTCCAGCAGTGCGCGACGGGAGAGAACCACGTTGTTGCGGTTTTTGTCCAGCTCGAGAATTTTTGCCTCAATTTCTTGCCCAAGGTAGGGAGTCAAGTCGCGGACGCGACGCAACTCGATCAGTGAGGCGGGCAGGAATCCGCGCAACCCGATGTCAACAATCAGACCACCCTTGACCACTTCAATGACCTGGCCAGTGACGATGCCATCGGCGTCGCGCACCTTCTCAACGTCCCCCCATGCGCGCTCATACTGGGCGCGTTTCTTGGAAAGGATGAGGCGACCCTCTTTGTCTTCCTTCTGTAAGACCAGAGCTTCGACCGGGTCGCCGACCGATACCACTTCAGTGGGGTCAACATCGTGCTTGATGGAGAGTTCGCGGGAGGGAATGACGCCCTCAGTTTTGTAACCGACATCGAGGAGGACTTCGTCTCGGTCGATTTTGACAACGGTTCCTTCAATGAGGTCACCGTCGTTGAAGAATTTGAGAGTTTTCTCGACTTCGGCCAGGAAGTCATCGGCGGAACCGATGTCGTTGATGGCAATTTGCTTCGGGCCGGTAGTCGCGGGGGGTGTCATACGGTAAATACTCCGTTTGGTGTTATATCGGGTCAGAGTGTTCTGACAGTGGACAGGACAAAACCGCCCGGTTGGGCGACCCCTCAGTCTATGGCTGATGCCCCGGCAGAAGCAAACGCTAGTGGGCGGCAGCATCCCAATTTTTGCCGAAACCGACCTGAACCTCGAGGGGAACAGTGAGGGTGGCGGCGCTGGACATTTCGTGACTGACCATGTCGGTGAGTTTTTCCCTCTCCCCCGGCCATACTTCGAATATGAGTTCGTCGTGAACCTGCAACACCATGCGAGAGTGGAAACCGTGGTGGGTGAGCCGGGTGGTGATCGCAATCATGGCCCGTTTGATGATGTCGGCAGCTGTCCCCTGCATGGGGGCGTTCAACGCTGCGCGTTCTGCTGCTTCCCGAACAACCCGATTGGGTGAGGCCAGGTCGTGAAAAACACGTCGACGGCCAAAAGCAGTCAGTGTGTAACCATCTTTTTTGGCCTGCTCAACAACGTCGCGCAAATAGTCTCGCACTTTCCCAAATCGGGAAAAATAGTCGGTCATCAGAGCTTTGGCTTCGTCGGTGGGGATGCGCAACTGTTTGGCTAGCCCGAAGGCGCTTAAGCCGTAAGCCAGGCCGTAACTCATGGCCTTCACTTTGGTACGCATCAGCGGCGTCACATCTTCTGGCTCCACCCCAAACACTTGGGATCCGACGAAACGGTGTAAGTCTTCTCCCCGCTCAAATGCGCTAATGAGGTCTTTATCGCCCGAGAAATGGGCCATGATGCGCATTTCAATCTGCGAATAGTCGGCAGTGAGAAGGCCTTCATAGGGGTCTTGCGAGATAAACGTGGCGCGAATTTCGCGGCCCTGGGGGGTTCGAACGGGAATATTTTGCAGGTTTGGTTCCAGCGACGACAAACGGCCGGTGCTGGTGCCGGTTTGGTCAAAGGTGGTGTGGAGTCGGCCGTCTTCACCAATGGCTTTGAGCAGACCGTCGACAATTTGTCGGAGCTTGGTGACGTCGCGGTGTGCCAGTAGGTGGTCGAGAAAGGGGTGTGGTGCGGACTCTTGTAAATCTTGCAAGGCGGCTGCATCCGTTGTGTAGCCGGTTTTGGTTGCCCGGGTTTTTGGCATGTCCAGCTGGTCGAAGAGAACCTCTTGTAGCTGTTTGGGAGAGGCGAGGTTCACTTCTCGTCCAATTGCCTCAAAAGCCTTTTTTTGAGATTCTTCTGCTTCCCCTGCGAGTCGTTTTTCGAGAGCGGTCAACGCCTTGTCGTCGCTACCGATACCGATGGCTTCCAACTGTTGCAGGACCGGAATGAGAGGGATATCGATGTTGTTGAGAACAGCGGCACTGTCGTCGGGAAGTTCCGCTCGGAGCACGTCATGGAGGGCCCCCAGGTGCCAGGCCAATTCGGCGAGTGTTGATTCGTTGTTTTCTGGGACCAGTTGGTTGGGGTCTCCCCCGGCGATACTCACCCCTAAGCGGTCTTCGATGAGGTGGATCAGTGGTTGCGGTTTGCCGGACGGGTTAATGAGCCAGTGGATCAGGCGAATATCACCGGCGAAACATTCCGCGTGAACACTCGGCGCGCCCAAGTGGTGAAGTAACGCCTTGCCGTCGTCGGTGACGACTCGGGCCTGGTCGCTCATCATCCAGTGAAGAAGCGGAGCAACATCTGGCGAGTCTTTCCCCGCTTCAACAATCACCGTCTCGGTATCGGTGGCCAGGGCCACCCGAATGCCGGGGTGGTCATGGTCCGCCACCATGTGGAGGGTGGTTTGTGTTGATAACCATTTCGCCAACTCTTCGTCGAGTAAATATTTTGCTTGCGGGGAAGTAGCGGGCACTGGGTGCTCAGGTTCGTCGGCGGTGTTGTCTTCTTCACCGGCGAGGGCCAACACGCGCTCAGTGAGGGTCCGGAACCGAAGCCGCTGGAAAATTTCTTTGACTTTACCGGTGTCAATATCTTGCCGGCTGAGGTCCTCCGGGGTGACAGGAAGGTCAACATCTCGAACGAGAGCGTTCAGCTGACGGTTCAGCACTGCACGTTCATACTGGTCGCGCAGGTTTTGGCCCACCACACCGGTGATGTCGTCTTTGTGGGCGAGAACTCCGTCCAGGTCGCCATACTGTGTGATCCACTTAACGGCGGTCTTCTCCCCCACCTTGTCGACACCGATGAGATTGTCACTGGTTTCCCCCACCAGTGCCGCCACATCGGGGTATCGCTCGGGGGGAATACCGTAACGCTCGATGACGGCGTCAGCGTCGTAACGTTTGAGTTCACTGACTCCGCGTGAGCTGGGGTAGAGAACGGTCACATTGTCGTTGATGAGTTGGAACGTGTCGCGGTCGCCGGAGACAACAAGAACGTGGAAGCCGGCCTCGGAGCCTTGATGCGCGAGGGTGGCAATGATGTCGTCTGCTTCAAAATCTTCCTTTTGAATGGTGGGAATGTTCATGGCCCCCAGCGCTTCCTGCAGCAGGGGAACCTGGCCGACAAACTCCGGTGGTGTTTCTCCTCGGGTGCCCTTGTAGTCGGGGTAGACCTTGGTGCGGAAAGAAAATCGTGAAATGTCAAACGCAATAGCTAAGTGGGTGGGTTGCTCTTTTTTGAGAAGGCTCAGCAGCATTGACAAGAAACCATGAATAGCGTTGGTGTGTTGCCCTTCGGGCGTGACGAAGCTGTCGAGGGGCAGGGCGTAGAAGGCGCGAAAAGCGAGCGAATGCCCGTCAACGAGCATCAGGGTCGGGCGGTCGTCACTCACGCTAGTAGCCTAGCTAACGACCCTGTCAGGTCGTGCCAGAGAGGATGTTGGTCATGGTTGAGTTTCCGCCCGATTTAGACCCTGAGCTCATTGACCGGTTGGTGAACAGCCACGGTGGTCAACTCACCGAAAAGATGGGTATCGAGTTTGTGAAACTCGGCGCCGAGGAGTCCATTGCAACAATGCCGGTCGACGGTAACCGCCAAGTGGTGGGGTTGCTGCACGGAGGGGCGCACGTCGTGCTTGGTGAGTCGCTCGGTTCACTGTCATCCGCGATTCACGCCGGCCCTGGTCGTATTGCGGTGGGAATTGAAATCAACGCGACCCATTCGCGTTCGGTGACTGAAGGAATCGTTACCGGCACCTGTCGGGCATTATCACTGGGTCGCACTCTCGCCACCCACGAGATTGTGATGACAGATGAAGCAGGCCGGAGACTCTCCACGGTGAGAATGACAAACTTTTTGACCGACCGTCGCGACTAAATGTCAGGATTGTCTGCTTTTTCTGCCAACTGGTCAATGACTGTTTGCGCGACGTCACGCATGCTCAGCCGGCGGTCCATTGACGCTTTTTGAATCCAACGAAACGCTTCCGGTTCGGTGAGCCCCATGGTGTCGTTCAAAATACCTTTCGCCCGGTCAAGAACCTTGCGGGTTTCTAGGCGTTCAGCGATATCAGCCACTTCGTCTTCGAGAGCCGAAATTTGCTGTGACCGGGAGAGGGCGATCTCGATAGCGGGAATCAAATCATTGGGGGTGAACGGTTTCACCACATACGCCAGTGCACCGGCTTCACTTGCACGCTCCACCAGCTCACGCTGACTAAACGCAGTCAGCAGGACCACGGGGGCGATGCGTTCCTTGGTCAGGATTTCCGCAGCAGTAATACCGTCCATCAGGGGCATTTTGACATCCATCACCACCAGGTCGGGGCGGTGTTCCCTCGCCATCGCGACAGCTGTTTCACCGTCTGCTGCCTCACCGACAACGGTGAAACCGTTGTCCTTCAGGGTTTCAACGATGTCTATCCGGATTAGTGACTCATCTTCGGCGACGACAACGGTTTTTTTTGCGGGGGCGGCTGGTTCACTCACGCGTTAAGCCTACGGTATCGTCATGGGTGGAAAACTGTTGCCCGGCCGGATTGGCGGAATGGCAGACGCGGAGCACTCAAAATGCTTTGTCCGAAAGGGCGTGTGGGTTCAAATCCCACATCC
>SKHB01000063.1 GCA_007117135.1 Microbacteriaceae bacterium
ATTATGTGCAGCCCAGTGCGGTGTAACCGCTGTAGCAAAGTGACATGGAGTGGGTGCGGATCGCACATCGAAGAAGCTCTGTCTGGTTTCGCGCCAGAAGAGCTCTGCACGTGCGGCTAACCACCCCCATTCACGAAACATTCTTGAGACACTGAGGCATCGCTAACATCGGCGGTGCCTCAGTCGTCTGGGACACTGGTGGTATGCGCTGGCTGAGACGTTTCCCCCTTCAGTATCCGTGGGTGGTTGCGACAGCGCTTGTCGGCATCGCCGGGTTGCTCCTGTACGTCGGGCCGTGGCGGGACTTGACGCCGTGGCTTGTCGGAGGTTTTGCTGCCCTTGTCGGGCTCCTGGAGGGAGTCCGAATGGTGAAATCTCTCTTGGCCAGGCACATTGGTCTAGACGTTCTCGCGGTCACAGCCATTTTTGCTACTCTCGCGGTCGGCGAGTATTGGGCGAGCATCATTATTGTTTTGATGCTCACCGGAGGTGAAGCTCTCGAGGATGCCGCTGCACACAGGGCCAAGCGCCAACTGACTAGCCTGCTCGACAATGTTCCCCAGGTTGCCCACCGCCTCGATGATCGCGGACGAATCGTTGACGTTCCCATCGGTGATGTGGCCCCAGGTGATCGACTCGTCGTTCGGCCGGGAGAGATCATCCCCGTTGATGCCCTCATCGACTCACTTCGAGGAACCTTCGACGAATCATCGCTGACAGGCGAAAGCCTTCCGGTGGAGAAGGAACAGGGCGACACCATCTTGAGTGGAGCCACCAACGGGCAACACGCCATTGATGTTGTCGCCCTGCGGGCTGCTAAAGATTCCGAATACCAGGCGATTGTGTCACTCGTTGAGCAGGCCGCCTCGTCCAAGGCCCCACTTGTTCGGCTCGCTGATAGATATGCGGTTCCTTTCACTGCTCTCAGCTACCTCATCGCCGGTCTGGCGTGGTGGGTAAGCGGAGACCCTGTCCGTTTCGCTGAAGTGTTGGTCGTCGCGACACCGTGTCCGCTGTTGATTGCGGCCCCCGTTGCATTCATGGGGGGCATGAGCCGGGCAGCAACAAAGGGAATCGTCATCAAGGATGCGGGGACTTTGGAGAGACTGTCCGCAGTGACTGTCGCAGGCTTCGACAAAACTGGAACACTCACCAGGGGAGCACCTGAAGTCGTTACCATTACCTCGGTCACGACAGGACTATCCGACGAGGACCTACTGCAGGTTGCCGCCAGTGCCGAGCAGTACTCCACCCACGTGCTCGCCAACACCATCGTCGACGCCGCAAACCGGCAAGGTGTCGACCTGCTTGAGGTTGACCACGCCACAGAGGTCGACACTGACGGGGTGAGAGCAACAATCGGAAACCAGGTTGTGACAGTGGGGAAGGCACGTTTCGTGTCACCCGACTGCGCCATAGACACCCCTCGTCTCCGCCCCGGGGAAACAGCAGTCTATATCGGTGTGGATGGCGCATACGCTGGGCACATCATCTTGAGAGACCGCATTCGTGACGATGCGGAAACAACAATTGCCCGACTTATCGCAGCGGGAATCCGCCGCACCCTTGTCGTGTCGGGGGATAACCACCAGACCGTGGCTGACGTGGCTGAGGCGCTTGGAATTACGGAAAAGTACGCGGAATGTCTCCCCTCCGACAAAGTCGACATCATTTCCCGGCACGACGCGTCCCGAGTATTGATGGTGGGAGATGGAGTCAATGACGCACCGGTGTTGGCGGCCGCCGGCGTCGGAGTAGCGATGGGCGCTCGCGGTTCGACAGCCGCCAGTGAATCCGCAGATGTTGTCATTTTGGAAGACCGGTTAGAAAAAGTTGCGGACGCTCTCGACATTGGCCAGAGAACGGTGTCAATAGCACTTCAAAGTATTTGGCTGGGAATCATCATCTCGGTGGGATTGATGTTGGTCGCAGCCTGGGGGTTCCTCCCCGCCATCTTTGGAGCGCTCGCTCAGGAAGCGGTTGACCTCATCGCCATTCTTGGGGCCCTGCGCGCGGTCAGGGAACCGCACAGTGCTGAACGTGTCGCGAAACGAGCGCAAGTGGCGACTCTTAGTAACCAATAAATCGGTCCAGCAGGACGTGCCGAGAGCCCAATGACGTAACGGCCTTTTTTGCCGCTGCCACAAACGCAGGTGACCCGGAGACTGCGACGTGACAATCCGACAGGGCATAACCGATGTCGCCCAGGGCATTGTCGAGCTGATCCAGGTGGTCAATAGTGAGCAGTGTCACACCGGGCAAGATACCCAGTTCGGGGTAGAGCAACTCCCCGGGGTGTTTCGTCACCACCACCAACCACAGGTTCAGGGGTGTGCTCGGCGTCGGGTTGTGAGATCGTATCCACGAGGCAAACGGCGTCATGCCAATTCCCCCCGCCACGCATACAACTGGCCTATCCAAAGGGGGTGGAACAAAATCACCCCCCACTTGAGTGATGCGGCCCTGCCTGGTGTGATCGGCCAAGAAAAGAGCGTCCTTGAAGGTGCTGCCCGGGTCAGATTTTCTGGTCGCAATGCGAACAACCGGATTGTCACCGGTCGACTCATCTACTGAGGAACTCACGCTGAACACTCTCCTCGATCCGCGACCATCACGGCCACGATGGGGCAGGTGAAGCTCTACCCACTGCCCGGGGTGGAGCCGCAGAGGCCTCTGAAGGCCGAGGGTGAATTCAGTGACATTGTCGCTGAGAGGGGTTTGCCCTGTGACGGTGAACATGGTCGCTCGCCGAGTACGAGACCCCGCAACCAGGGCCCAGGCGACAAGATTTCCCACCACCAGTGCCAGTTCCGGAGACGAATATAGAGTAAACCCTCCACCAAACGGAATAGAGACAGGCAAGGCAACACCCAACCCCACAATCGTTGCCACCACATAGTGTTGCCATTGCCTCGTGGGAAGGGTCAGCGGTTCTGTCAACATAAAGAGACCCAGAAACAAGACCGGGTAGGAGGTCACCATCAACCATGCCGTCATACCAACGGGCTCACCGGAGACCAGCAGTCTTGCCCCGAGACCAATGAATGCGACAGCAACAAACACGCCCACAGTTTTCATCACTCCTGCTCGGTAGGCGACCAGCAGCCCCCCCATGATGATCAGAGGGGTGAGGGGAGGTGTCGCCACCCACCAGAAACTAAACGTCAATCCGAACAGCACCGCGATGCTGACACCGGTTGCAGCCGGATTCAGAATGTGACGTCCGCCGGGCGCAAACAGGTACTTCGATATGCCCGCCAACAGGCCGGCGCTGGTCGCGCCGATAATGTCGATTGGGTCCAAGGTGGGGGGAACAATACTGGCAATCAGAAGCCCCGTAATGACACTTGACTCAAGGTGTAGCGGGTTTTTGACAATGACCCGACCGATAGCGCTTCCGATGGCGGTGCCCACGATAGCGACTACCGTTGTGACAAAAATGCCCCCCGGGGTGAAGCCGACCAGCCCGAAGGCTGAGAGGATGCCTGCGGCAACAATAATGACAACGAGAACACTCGTCACCACCCGATACATACTCCAGTTAGCCATCACAAAGAAAATACCTCGCCGGGGAAGTGGGGGGAAGCCTGAAGTGATCCGTCGCTCGACATAATCACCCAGTCAAACGTGGCAACGCTTCGAAGTTTCTCCGGGGGCGACATGAATAATGCTGTTGCGATACCGTCTGCCAGGGCCGCCGTGTCGGCAATCACAAAGGTTGCCTCCACGCTTCGAGTGGGGAGGCCGGTGAGAGCATCGACAATGTGATGAAGGCCGTTACCCCACGTTCTTCGATTTATCGCCGAGGCGGCTAGCGCCTGGTTGGAAACCTCCGCCACTCCTAACACGCGACTGGGATCACGCGGGTTCTCCAGACCAATCCTCTGCGGTGTGTGGCCTCGGTGAAGGACATCACCACTCGCATCAATCACGTATTCGTGAACCCCGGAGGTGTCGAGCACCCCCGCCACAATGTCCACCAAATATCCTTTACCGGCCGCCCCAACGTCGATGGTGACCGGGCGGTAGCAAGTCAGTGTGGTTCCCGTCAAAGAAACAACATCGTCAAATGCCGGAGTGGGACCAGCTGGTCCGGGAAGAGAGGTCAGGCGGTAAGTGGCGTCATAGCCCAGGTGGTTAAGGGTGTCACCGACCAGAGGCGACAGGGCACCATCGGTTGCTTCATATAAAGCGCGGTAGAGACTGAAGAGCGCTTCGGCATCATCGGGGAGAGTGACCGTCTTGGCGTCCCGCGACAGTGACATCACAACGGAGTCGTCACGGAAGCGGGAATACGCCTGGTCAAACTCTTCGATGCGATCGCTGATCGCACCTTTCGTGGCGGGGTCGAGAGCATCGACAGTGTCGATTTCCCAGTGGGTGCCAATTGCACCAAAGTGCCAGGCAGGCACGGCTTAGTCAGAGCTACTGGAGGATGAACTGTGAGCTGCTTGAGCCTCTGAGCGGATCTGTTGCATCGCTTCATTGAATCCTCGGCCGGTCAGTGACGACCCTGCCACCCGGGTGACCTCTATTTCAGCTAAAGATTTTCCGACAACCTCGTCAGCGACCCCCCCGGCGAACTGTCCCTGATAACGGCTGGATGTTGAATTGGACGACTGCGGCTCCACAGTCGCGGCCGTGATGAGCCCGTCAGCGACACTCACTGTCACGAGGATAGTTTCAGCGCCACTTGGAGCTTGGTACCCCCCGGTGACGGTGTATGTGCCGTCGTTGAGCGGGCCCAGGTCTGCCGGCTGATCGGCAGCCTCAGGCGCTTCCACCACCTCTGTGGAATCGGTGGGGGTGGTATCGAGCGCTTCGTCGGGAACGCTCGCGGGCACGTCACCCGCTTGGCATCCAGCAAGAACGGCCAGAGAACCCACAGCAAGGCCGATACCGGCAGGGCGAGACGGTGTGGTCAGCATGGATAAGCCTCCAGAGTGTTAATGGAATTCAGCCTGCCGGAAAGTCTTGCGACTTTCCTGAATAGAGCCCGAGTGTTACTTGAAAATAATTGTGCGGATACCGTCAAGCAAAATCCGGTGTTCCGCCATCCACGACACCGCCTGGGTGAGGGTCCTGGACTCTTCGTCCTGGCCAATTCTTACCAACTCGTCGACCGACTGCGAATGGTCAACCCGAACGACATTTTGCTCGATGATGGGACCCTCGTCGAGGTCTTCGGTGACAAAGTGAGCCGTCGCACCAATAAGTTTTACTCCCCGTTGGTGCGCCTGTTGGTAAGGTTTCGCCCCTTTGAAACCAGGGAGAAAAGAGTGGTGAATGTTGATCGCTCGACCGGTCAACGCCTCACACACATGAGGACTTAAAATCTGCATGTAACGGGCGAGGACAACCAATTCAATGTCGTGATGGTCCACCATTTCGAGGAGCCGCTTTTCGAATGCGGCTTTTTCCTCGGCCGACGTGACCGGGAGGGATTCGAAGTCGACACCGTAGAAGCCCGCAGTTTTCGCAAGATTGGGGTGGTTCCCCATCACCAGCGGAATGTCGATATTTAGATGCCCATCTCGTTGTCTGGCCAGCAGGTCGCTGAGGCAATGACCTGCCGTCGAGACTAAGACAAGGGTGCGAAGCGGCCGGCCCCACTCGGTGATGGAGTGCTCCATGTCATAACGGGCTACGACTGGAGCAAGAGCTTGGTGAAAGTTGTCAAGAGTGGCGGGGGTCTCCACTTGAAGGCGCATAAAGAACCGGCCTGTGTCGTCGCTCGAGAACTGCTGAGACTCGATAATGTTCCCAGATGCCTCAACCACTGCGCCACTCACCGCGTGGACAATGCCTGGCTGGTCGTTGCACACCAGGGTGACCACGAATTGGCGCTTGTCTTCACTCACCCGACAAGCATATTGGCCACGTGAGTGCTTACTTGTCCGGACAGTGTTCAGTTTCGGTGATTCTCTTTTCCCTCCCGGCGGCCAAGGAGTAGTATTGTGCCATCGCAACTGGCGTGGGGATGGATCACCATCGGGGAGCGACCATAATTGTCACGGCCGTACGCCTGGGCCGGGACATGCAGGGGCTAGGCCCTTGCGCACACCGAAGCCAGAAGGAGACACCGTGAACCCCACCACCGCACTCCAAGCCTTGCCGGCCAGTCTGACTGCGTCACTCGCAGATGTCGACCCAGAAATTGCAGACGTCCTGGACAAAGAGCTGGGACGCCAGCGAAACACCCTGGAAATGATCGCCAGTGAAAACTTTGTCCCCCACGCAGTTTTGGAGGCTCAAGGCAGCGTTCTTACCAACAAATACGCCGAAGGGTATCCCGGGAAGCGGTACTACGGCGGTTGTGAGTTTGTTGACATCGCAGAATCGTTGGCCATCGAGCGGGCGAAAAAGCTTTTCGGAGCTGCCTACGCAAACGTTCAACCACACTCAGGGGCTACCGCAAACGCAGCTGTTTTGCACGCAATCGCTCAACCGGGTGACACGATTCTGGGTCTTGAATTAGCCCACGGTGGTCACCTCACCCACGGCATGAAATTGAACTTTTCCGGCAAGGTTTACCATGGCACGTCTTACGGTGTCGACCCGAACACGTTCCTGATCGATATGAACCACGTCAGGGACCAAGCCCTGAAACACAAGCCAAAGGTCATCATCGCTGGGTGGTCTGCGTACTCGAGGCTGCTGGACTTCCAGGCGTTTAGGGACATCGCCGACGAGGTGGGCGCGACCCTCTGGGCGGACATGGCTCACATTTCCGGTCTTGTCGCAGCCGGGCTTCACCCCTCACCCATTCCCCTGGCCGACGTGTGTTCTTCGACCGTTCACAAAACGCTGGGCGGCCCTCGGGCAGGAATCATTCTGAGCCGAGACGAAGAGCTGGGAAAGAAACTGAACTCTGCAGTTTTCCCCGGGCAACAGGGGGGGCCGCTGATGCACGTGATCGCGGCGAAGGCTGTTGCTTTCAAGATCGCGATGGAGCCAGAGTTTGTCGAACGCCAGGAGCGCACCATTCGTGGTGCTCAAATTTTGGCCGACCGACTGACCCAGGCAGACGCGAAAGCAGCCGGCGTCGATGTCTTGACCGGTGGCACCGATGTTCACCTGGCTTTGGTCGACTTGCGAGAGTCGGAGCTGACCGGAATGGACGCGGAAAATATTCTCCATGAGGTGGGAATCACCGTCAACCGCAACTCGGTGCCGTTTGACCCCCGTCCACCGATGGTCACCTCGGGTGTCCGCATTGGGACACCAGCTCTGGCAACCCGGGGTTTCGATGACACCGAATTCACTGAAGTGTCAGACATCATTGCCCATTCACTCATGCCGAACCCTGACGTGTCGGCGCTGAGAAGGCGAGTGAGTGACCTGGCAGAGCGCTTCCCGCTCTACGCCGAACTCGGCGCCTAAGGGGCGTCGGTGACGGCACAGATACTTGATGGCAAGGCGACCGCCGAGGCGCGACTTCTTTCCCTTCGCGCTGATGTCGAAGAGATCAAGAAACGTGGGCTAACGCCGGGTCTTGCGACCGTTCTTGTCGGTGACGACCCCGGGTCTGAGTGGTATGTCTCGGGAAAGCATCGAGACTGCGAACAGGTGGGAATTTCTTCGATTCGGGAAGATTTACCGGCCACCACGACACAGGCTGAGCTGGAGGCGGTTATCGACCGGCTAAACGCGAGAGATGACGTCACCGGATACATCATTCAGTTGCCACTTCCTGACCACATCGACACCCAGGCGATTATCGAGCGCATCGACCCGGAAAAAGACGCCGACGGGTTGCACCCCATGAACCTCGGGCAATTAGTCAGCAAAGTATCGGAGCCAATCACCAGCCCCCTTCCTTGCACCCCTCGCGCAGTGATCGAACTGGTCGACGCATACGGGGAAAGCTTTGCCGGAAAACACGTTGTGGTCATCGGACGCGGAATTACGGTGGGGCGCTCCATTGGTTTGTTGCTCACCCGGAAAGGGGTAGACGCAACCGTCACGCTCACACACAGTCGAACACGCAACCTTGATGAGCACCTCAAACAAGCAGACATCATTGTTGCTGCCGCCGGTGTTGCCGGGATTGTGAGCCCTGAAGCGGTGAAGGCGGGTGCGATCGTATTGGACGTGGGGGTGTCGAGACAGACTGACCCGGACACCGGTAAAGCTCGGGTTGTCGGGGATGTCAACCCCGGTGTTGCTGAGGTGGCGTCCTGGCTGTCACCAAACCCGGGAGGGGTCGGGCCCATGACGCGAGCATTATTGGTCACAAACGTTGTGGAGATGGCGAAGCGCCAGGTGGGGTTGATGTAATGGCGAAGCTTTATTTCCGTTTTGGCGCGATGAATTCCGGAAAATCGACTGCCCTTCTGCAAGCGGCACACAATTACCAGGAGCGGGGCCAACGGGTGCTGGTCGCAAAACCTCGCGTCGATACCAAAGGGGAAGCAACTATCGTGTCGAGGCTGGGCGTGGCAAGAAAAGTTGACGTCATGATTGAGCCCAACGACAACCTCATGACGATGGTTGACCAACACTCCCATCCCGATCCGCAGGGTCGAGAGTTATCGTGTGTCCTGTTGGACGAATCGCAGTTTTTGACCCCGGCGCAAGTGGATGACTTGTTTGTGGTCGCAGTTCAAAAAGACATTCCCGTGTTGGCTTATGGGATTCGCACCGACTTTCAAACCATTGCTTTTCCAGGCAGTAGGAGACTTCTCGAAATCGCTCACTCCCTCGAGGAGCTGAAAACAATTTGTCGGTGTGGCAGGAAAGCTGTTTTCAACGCGAGGAAGCAAAACAACAGGTTTATCTTTGACGGCGCCCAGGTTGCCATTGACGGGGTTGATGTCAGCTACGAGTCGCTGTGTGGGGACTGTTACTTGGAGGAATCTGACGGGAGGCTTGCAAGCGGGTATCAAGCTCATCGACCTAACGAGGAGATGCCTGGTCCCCATCCTGACTTTCAGTAGTCTCTGACACCATCTCAGCATGATGAGTATCAGTGGCGTTCACGGCGCTATCTTCTTCGCGCCCCGCAAGTGACACCTCGAGGGGCTCCGGTGCCCCAGGTGTCGTCTGGTGAGCACGGGCTTCAGCGATCTCGAGCCGGTCGAGCTGGTCGCCCAACGAACGTCGAACCCGGGAAATCACTGACATTGACCCGCCGACTTCTGAGCCGATACGGGTGAGTTGATCCATCGTTTCTTCCATGAGTCGCCGAGCTGTGTCGACAGCGTCCTTTGATATTTCGTTGGCGCGCAGTTGGGATTGCCGCAGAACATCCTCGGCCTGGCTGCGTAATTCCTCGCTTCGACGCTGCGTTGTTTGCCAGTGCAGGTCAGCCTCTTGGTGAACGCGGGTTGAGTACTGGTTTGCGTTGTCGATGAGGTCTGACTCTGCTCGTTCCGCATCAAGACGTTTGAGCCGCATTTCGTTGTCAGCCGCCTGAGAGCGTTGCTCGGCTGCGCGAAGGATCTCATACGCTTCGGCGCGAAGCTTCTCAGCCTGACTGTTGGCAAAACGAATGATTTCGTCAGCGCGTGCCTGGGCAGATTCAATTTTCTTCTGGGCCTCAGCCTCCTTCTCTTCGACCTCTGCCAAACGAAGAGTAGTTTCGGCTTCGGCTTCTTGAACGAGACGCTGGGCGACAATCTCACCATCGCGACGCATGGTGTCAGCATCTTTCACAGCCGCTTCCCGAATACGGGTGGCTTCGTTCCGGGAGTGACCAAGAACAACAGCTGCTTCGGCTGACGCTTCTTCTACCTGTTTTGCGCTGCTCAGGCGCAGTTCGGTGTAGGCAGCTTCCGCCTGAGCGGCTCGGTGACGGGCAGCATCGAGCTCAGCGGTGAGATCGGCAATGGCCTGTTGGACATTTTTGGGGTCGACACCCCACACGGTACGACGAAAAGTTTCTTGCTCCACGACGTCCACGTTATCGGTGTTCACGTTTCCATGGGGTAAATTTTTTTCCTGAAAAACCCCACAAAAATCAATGGTTCTTTAGATTGAGAGGGCAGTGACAGCTGGTCGGGGTGACAGGATTCGAACCTGCGGCCTCGTCGTCCCGAACGACGCGCGCTACCAAGCTGCGCCACACCCCGTCACACTCACCACCGTGAGGCAACTGCTCAAGCGTACCCGAAATCGTCCCCGGTGAGGGTGAGAAGGATGGCCTCCGGCGGACACCAAAACCTGACCGGAGCATAAATGCTTGTCCCCAGGCCCGACGAGACGTTGAGGTAGCTGGAGCGCGAGCCGTGTGACCAGGTGTGAAAACCTTTGGCGTATGAGGTGGGGAGGTCACAATTGGTGGTGAGCGCTCCGAGGCCTGGAACCTGGACCTGGCCGCCGTGAGTGTGACCGGCGAGAATCAACTCTGCGCCATGGTTCACAAAAGAGTTCAACACCTTCTGATAGGGCGCGTGTGTGACCCCAATGGTGGTGGTGGACGACCTGTCGGGCTTATTCCTCACGGGGGACGATTCACGCCCCCGCTCAATGGCGGTGGTGAGTGCAGTGAGATCATCTCGTCCCACGTGTGCGTCGCCCACCCCAATAAACTCCAAGACTTGGCCGGCCATTTCGATAGTGACGGCCCTGTTGTCAATGTCATGCCAGCCGAGAGTGTCGGTGTACAGGCGGTGAAGGCCCTCAAAATCAAGCCGGTCCCCCGACATCTTCCCGCTTGACTCCTCCCACAAATACTTCAGAGGGTTCACGGGCCGGGGAGCGACAAAGTCGTTCGAGCCGTGAACAACAACCCCGGGAATGCCAGCGAAAGGTCGGAGAGTATCGGCAATTGTGGGTAGGGCGTCTTTGTGACCAAAGAAATCACCCGTGCCAATGATGAGGTCTGGTTCGAGCTGGGCAAGCTTGCTCACCCAGGACACTGTTGCCGCATGCCACGGGGCAAGATGTAGGTCACTCAGCTGCAGAATCCTGATGGGGGTCGCACCGGCGTCAAGAATGGGGACCGTTTCTTCGCGGAGCACAAATCTGGTTCGCTCCACAAACACGCCCCACGCGGCTGCACCCAGCGAAGCGACACCGAGCCCCCACAGTGATCGCCCAAGAGTTTTTGTCGCACCACCCATGAGGGCCTAGTCGAAACCTTCGACTTCGGAGCCCGGCGCCGGGCCCACCCCGCAGGCAAAAGCCAAACTGATTCTGACATTAGCGTTCACAGCCTGCCCGGGCTCGGGCGATTGGCCGATAGCGTAACCGTTATTCACATCATTGCCCTGCGAGCGGTCTGCCTCACAGCCTGCCCGGATATCTCCACTAAAGCCGCGGGCGGCAAGAAGCTCTCGCGCTTGAGCGAGGGTCTTTGCCGGCGGAGAAATGAGGTCTGGCATGACCAGCTGCGGGACGAATCCGCCGCCGCCATCCATTGTCAAGACGACGTATATGGCCTGCGCGCGGGCAACTCGAGAACCTGCTGGGGTTTCCATACCGGCGACGAAAGCGTTGAACGGAATTTCTTCCTGCGGAATTCCTCGAACCTCGAGACGCAGTCCAAGCCCCGCGAGAACACTCTGCGCTTCCCCCACATTGAGACCGGTCAGCTCGGGCAGAGGAATGCCGCTTCCCGTGAGGAAACGTTCGGGAACGGCGGGGAAAGCCTCCCCGCCATACATCTCGTTGGCTTCGGCCATCACTGTTCTAAAGATCTGGTGTCGAAGGTTTCGCCCGTTCGCGTAACGGGTCAGGCTGAACTCCCCTTTGATGTTTCCCACCCACACAGCGGTGGAAACTTCGGTTGACGACCCCACCATCCAGGTGTGATTCTGGCCATCGGTCGTTCCGGTTTTACCAATAATCGGAACAGGCCCGCCGGGGTTAGAGGCTGTCCCCGTTCCGCCAGTCAACACTGTCCGCATGGGGCCTGCGGCTGCAGCGGCGACATCAGCCGGTATTCCTTGCCGGCATTCGGGCTGTTGGCCTGGAATGGTTTCTCTGTTTGCGGTGACAAAGCGGTCCACAATAATCGGTTTACACACCACGCCCCCGTTGGCAATTCCCGCAAACGACATAGCCATGGTCAAAGGTGATATTTCGTTGGTGCCCAAGACCGCTGAAGGGTTGGTTTGTAACACGTTGCCGTCGGCCCGTCCAACATCGAGAGCCTCTGCGGCTCGCCTGATTTCGCACTGATCGAGGGCTCGTCCCATGGAGGCAAAGGCGGAGTTAATCGAAGAAGATACTGCCTGACTGACAGACACCGAGGTGAACTGAGCATTGGCGGAGTTTCTGAATTGCCACACCCCACCCCACGGACCGCCTCCATCGACACAGGTGTCGATGAACTCGGATTGGTCCATTTCCATTGTTGAAGCGTCAACAATTTCACTGAGACCGTAGCCGCGTTGAAGCCAAGCGATGAGGGCATAAATTTTGTATGTCGAGCCCACCTGGAAGCCGCTTGACCCCCCAAATGGACGGTCGGTGTTGAAGTTGACGGCTGTGGCGGTCAGGCCTCCGCCCTCTTCGGTGTCGTTGAAGACTTTGTTTTGGGCCATGGTGACGACGCGACCGGTCGAGTTCTCCACCGAAATTGCCGCACCGCCCATTTCAAAGCGCTCAACATCGTTGGGAGCTATTTCCCACACGCGGTCTTGGGTCACTTCCTGCAATTGCATATTGAGCGAGGTGTACACGTCGAGGCCACCGAGCCGCCAACGGTTCTCCCGTTCCTCCGGGGTCGCCCCCAGCGACTCGAAGTTGCGAACATTTTTGACCACGTAGTCGCAGAAAAAGCGAGCATACTCTTGGGCGACAAGACAGCCATTGCTCGGCAGTGACAGGTTCACAAAGTTCGAATTCACTGGGATAGCGAGTGCTTGATTGAGCTGCGCTTCAGTGAGGAACCCTTCTGCGTACATCGCGCGTAAGATGACGTCCCGCCGGGCTTGGTTCGCCTCAAAGTTATTGGGGTTTGCCAGGTTTCTCGTCGACGGGTATTGCACGATGGCAATGAGGCTGGCAGCTTCTGCTGGCGTGAGGTCGGCTGCTGACTTGCCGAAGTATCTTTCGGAGGCAGCCTGAACGCCGTACGTATTTCCTCCGAAGCCGGTGATGTTGAGGTAAGACTGGAGAATTTCTTCCTTGCTGTAACGCTTTTCTAAACCGATCGCCAACTTCATTTCGTTGAGCTTGCGCTCAAAGTTGGCGGCAATGGCCTGTTGGTAGGCCTCTTGGCGCTCCTCTTCCGTGGGGAGGTACAGGGAGCGCTGGACATAAATGTTTTTTACCAACTGCATGGTGAGCGTGGACGCACCACTTTGGATGTCGCCGGCCAGGAAATTACCCAGAGCCGCGCGCACAACCGATGGCGCGTCCACACCAGCGTGGTCGTAGAAGCGACGGTCTTCACCGGCAATAGCGGCGTTCACCAGGTGAGGAGACATTTCATCGAGGCTGATTTCCTCACGGTCCTGCCAGTACAGCTCTGCGATGCGGATGTAGCCGTCAGCAGGATCATTGGTGCGCATCGCCCACAGGGTGTTCTTTTGGGCTTGCTCTCCAATGTCGATAAATTCTGGCAGCGAATCGAACACGCCGATGGCGCTGTTGGTTGCCACACCGGTCACGGCGATAGCTGGCGCAACCATGGCGGTGACAATGACACCCGATAGGGTAGCCATTCCAATGAGGCCAAAGAATGACGAAATCGCCGCGGTTCGGCGGGTACTGTTTTCCGGCATACGATAAAGATACGCGATGCACCCTTGACATCTGACGAAAGGCACTGGGAAATGACTAAGTGGGAGTACATCACCACACCGCTCATTATTCACAACACCACAGCCATATTGAACAATTGGGGCAGCGAAGGGTGGGAGCTGGTTCAGATTGTGACAGGACCCGAAGGCGGACTTGTTGCCTACTTTAAGCGCCCCGTGAAGGACAACTAATGGGACACATTGCAGCGAAATTGGAAGAGCTGGGTATCCACATTCCCGACGTAGCAAAGCCTGTTGCCAGTTATGTGCCGGCCCAAACAACGGGGAGCCTTCTCTACACTGCGGGTCAACTGCCTTTCGTTGACGGTGCGCTGGTCGCCACCGGCAAAGTGGGCGCGGAGGTGAGTGCTCAGGAGGCCACCGAACTGGCGCGCGTGTGTATTTTGAACGGCCTCGCCGCAGCGCAAAGCGTGTTGGGGTCTTTGGACCGAATCACCCAAGTGGTGAAAGTAAACGGCTATGTGGCATCGGCGCCTGACTTCATCGGGCAACCCGGTGTTCTCAACGGAGCGTCAGAGCTTCTGGGCCAGATTTTCGGAGACAAAGGCATTCATGCTCGAGCAGCGGTCGGTGTGGCTGTATTGCCCCTCGACGCGCCCGTTGAGGTGGAACTGATCCTCGAGTTTTCGTCCTAGTCGTCGCCACCTGAGAGCATCGCCTGGGAAATTACATCAATCACATTTGTGTCTGTGAGAGTGGTGGTGTCGCCCAGGGCGCGACCTTCGGCGATGTCCCGAAGTAGCCGTCGCATGATTTTTCCAGAACGTGTTTTTGGCAATTCGTTGACGATGTGAATGTCTCGGGGCCGTGCAATCGCACCGATCTGCTTGGACACCCACGACCGCAGTTCTGCCGCAGCCTCTTCCTCGCTCATATCTTTTTGGTGTCTGGCTTTCAGAATCACAAACGCGACCACCGCCTGGCCGGTGGTGTCATCGTCCGCGCCAATGACAGCCGCTTCGGCTGTCATTTCGTGGGCAACAAGAGCGGATTCAATTTCCATGGTGGAGAGGCGGTGGCCTGAAACGTTCATTACGTCATCGACGCGGCCCAGCAGCCACACGTCGCCGTCTGCATCGAGGTGTGCCCCGTCGCCCGCGAAATACTTGTCACCAAATTTTGCCCAATATGTTTCCACGAAACGGTCCGGGTCACCCCAAATGCCGCGGAGCATCGATGGCCAAGGTTCGGTCACCACCAGTAGCCCGCCGGCTTCGGCCCCAACATGAACCCCGTCTTCGCTCAACACATCAATAGAGATACCGGGCAGAGGAACTTGGGCGCTTCCCGGTTTGGTGTGGGTAATACCGGGAAGGGCGCTCACCATGATGGCGCCAGTTTCTGTTTGCCACCAGGTGTCCACGATGGGGCACCGGTTACCGCCGATGACTTCCCGGTACCACATCCAGGCTTCCGGATTAATGGGTTCACCAACGGTGCCGAGCAAGCGCAAACTGGAGAGGTCCCGCGCCTGCGGGATTTCTCGTCCCGCTTTCATAAAACCTCGGATAGCGGTGGGGGCGGTGTAGAAGATGGTGACACCGTATTTTTCGATGATGTCCCACCACCGACCAGGCTGTGGTGCGTCCGGCGTGCCTTCGTAGATGACTTGGGTGGCGCCGTTTGCGAGCGGCCCGTAGACCACATAACTGTGACCGGTAATCCATCCAACATCGGCGGTGCACCAGTAGACGTCAGTCTCCGGTTTGAGGTCGAACACGTTTTTGTGGGTATATGCGGCCCCTGTGAGATAGCCGCCGGACGAGTGAATGATGCCTTTAGGGTTTCCGGTCGTGCCCGACGTGTACAAAATAAACAGCGGGTTTTCCGGGTCAAAAGCTTCAGCCGTGTGTTCATCAGACATGGTGGCAATTTCTTCTTCCCACCACACATCCCGGCCATCAACCCACGTGACGTCGTTGCCACCACGCTTCACCACTACGACATTTTTGACTGCGGTGCCGCCGTCGGCGATGGCTTCGTCAACGGCGGGTTTGAGGGGGAATACTTTCCCTTTTCGATAGCCGCCATCAGCTGTGATGACCAGTTTTGCGTCGGCATCATCGATACGAGCACGGAGACTCTCTGCGCTAAAGCCACCGAAGACAACCGAGTGGATGGCGCCGAGCCTCGCAACGGCCAACATCGCAATAATCGCTTCGGGGATTTGTGGCATATAAATAACCACACGGTCACCTTCAGTGACTCCTAATGTGGCCAACATGTTGGCCGCTTTCTTGACCTCAGCGGTGAGTTCTGCATACGTCAGCGACCGTTCGTCACCAGGCTCCCCCTCAAAGAGGAGAGCTACCCGGTCGCCCCGGCCTTCGAGGACATGGCGGTCCAGGCAGTTGTACGACACGTTGATTCGGCCATCGCCAAACCAGCGCGCAAAGGGGGCGTTTGACCAGTCCAGCACCTCTGTGAACGGAGTGTGCCAGTGGAGAAGAGTTTTTGCTTGTTCAGCCCAAAAGCCGAGGCGGTCCGCTCGTGCTTGCTCGTAGAGCTCCGGGGTGGCAACGCGGTGAGCCACAAATTCGTCTGAGGGCGGAAAGCGGCGTTCTTCATGCAGGAGAGAATCAATTGTCGTGTTGTCGGCCATAAATTAGACACCTTTGTCGCTGGGGACCGCTTGTGGTCTTATTCAAATCGAACAAATCTAGTTTAGACACAGGTCGTTGCATTCTGTTGCCAGTCTTTTCCACAGCCTGTCGAGCAAAATATGCGGCGATAGTTCCTCGTCTGTCAGCCTGAGGGGTGTGGTGCAAACGCAGTGGACTTTTCCTGACAGTGTGGCTTCGGCTGCGATGGGTACAGAGTTGGGGCCTCTCACAACACTGTCGAACGACCCCGACGTTACGGATGTTTTTATCCTGTCAAACGGTCAAGTGTTTGCCGATCGCGGATACGGTGCCATACACGTCACAGGTTTGCGTCTTCCCCCTGATGAAGCTCTCGATATCGCGAGAAAACTCATTGAACAGGGTGGCCGCCACTTGGATGAGGCATCACCCGTGGTGGATGTGCGACTCGGTTCGGGAATCAGGGTTCACGCTGTTTTGCCCCCTGTTGCTGTGGGGGGTGCAGTCGTATCAATCCGATTCCAAAGGGCTTCCCAGCGGGGTTTTGATGACCTCGCCCTCGATATCACTGAAGAAGTTCGCCATACCGTGCTGTATGCGGTGGACCATTACGACACGGTGTTGATTACCGGAGCGACGGGCTCCGGGAAAACCACGCTATTGGCAAGCCTTTTGTCTCTTGCTAGTCCCCGAGACCGCATCGTCACTATTGAAGATGTCAGTGAACTCATCATTGACCACCCCCACGTCGTGTCCCTGGAGTGCCGTCAGCCCAACATTGAAGGAGTGGGGGAAATCGCACTTCACCACCTTGTTCGAGAATCACTTCGGATGCGACCCACCAGGCTTGTTGTCGGAGAATGTCGGGGTGCTGAACTTCGCGACCTGCTCTCAGCGCTCAACACTGGTCACCGGGGAGGGGCGGCCACGCTGCACGCCAACTCGCTTGAAGATGTTCCCGTCCGTTTAGATAGCCTGGCGGCCCTAGCCGGGCTCACCAGTGAGCAGCTTGCCCGCCAGGCTCACAGTGCTTTCGACCTGGTTATCCACGTCACCGCCGGCCACGGGTCTGCGAGGACACTTGATCTTGGTCGTTTTGTTCTCATGGAAGGAGACCGTCTTGGCGTTATCCCCATTACTCCAGAAGCCCTCTGACCAGTCTTTGCTGGTCGCAGGGATTGCCGCGCGGCTCGCCGTTTTCATGGGTGCCGGGTTGTCACCTTTACGCGCATGGCAGGAACTGGTTGAGCCAGACGACACAACAGTCGAAGCAGAGCTCATCCGAGAGGTGAACGACCGGGCAACCAGCGGCGAATCGTTGGTGGAGGCGTTGGCGCAGACCACAGAATTCGAAGACGACGCGTGGCGAGTGTTGGCCGCCGTTCACACTGTTGCCCACCACACGGGTGCACCCCTGGGAAATGCGTTGTGGGCGTTGACCACCGCCCTTCACGAGCGCTATGAGGCTGAACGGGCTGTTCGGGCGACCATACTGGCGCCGGTTTACACGCAGCGGCTCCTCATGGGGTTGCCCCTTCTTGGCCTTCTCCTGTCTGCCGCATTGGGAGTGGATGCGTTGGAGTTTCTCACCTCCTCTGGCCTTGGCTGGATAGCCACGGTGTCGGCGGTGGTGCTGATGGCCGGGGCGTGGCGGTGGAGTCGCGCGATGATTCGTGAGGCCTTGCCCGGGCCAAGCTTCCTGTCGCCGGCTCTAGACCTTCTTGCAATAGCAACATCCGGTGGCGCCTCACCGGAAGCGGCGCGGATTCGAGTTGATGATGCGCTCAGTCGACACGGCCTTAATGCTCCAGATGGTCACACTCTCGACAAACTTCCCGCGCTGTCCAGACGAGTCGGCATACCACTTCGCGCCCTCGCTGTTGCGGAAGCGTCGTGGGTGAGAGCCCGGGCGAAAGCTGATGCAACGGAGAGGGCGGCAGCGCTGTCGGTGAAAATCCTCATTCCTCTGGGCATGCTGGTTTTGCCAGCATTTGTCATTGTTGGGGTGATTCCTATTGTTTTTGCGTTGCTCAGCGGGGCCTTTGGCCAAGGGGCCGGCGAGCGTCTGTGGTGAGCGTCCACAACTCAACCAGAACATTCTTGTTCACAGTTGTCGTGACAGTGACCCTGTGTTGAAGGGTGGTAGGGCAGTGTTCGCGGGCAACGGGCAACCCGGCCCATCCATCACAGGAGACATAATGACGACACAACATCCCCCTTTCCACCCCCCCTACACGCCCGGCGTTCCCCGACACGGCAACAGCATCCGGGACAGCCTCGATCGAGGCGCTGCGACCGCCGAGTACGCGATTGCCACAATGGCGGCTGTCGGCTTTGCCGGACTCCTAGTCGTCATCATGCGAAGCGATGAGGTGCGCGGAATCTTGACCGATCTGGTGAGAAGCGCTCTCACATTCAATGGTTGAGACCCCGCGGCCCAGGCGTTTTCAGGGTGACCGCGGGGCGGTCACCGCAGAGCTGGCACTCACCTTGCCAGCAGTGGGGCTGGTGCTTGCGATCGTGGTGGGAGGAATAGGGCTGACCATCGATCGCGGGCGCCTTGCCCAAGCTGCGGCAGATGGTCAACGGGTCCACTCTTATGGCGGGAGCTCCGCTGAAGTCAGCAACTACGTCCATCGTGTCCTAGGAACGTCGGACGCCTCGGTGCAGATCTTTGACGGAACCGGAGAACACGTGTCGTGTGTGACAGTGACCAGGCCCGGATTCTCTTGGGTGGGTTCACTATTGGCCAACGCACGACACGCAACATCGTGTGGCCTGGTCGTTCCGCGGTGATCGGCAACGGAGGCCAGCGGGGCTCTGGCACAATCATGGGTCTCGCCATCTTTGCGACCATTGCCTTGGCTGGGTCGTTGGCAATCACCGTGACCTCTGGTCTCAATGAGGCTCGAAACGTTCAGGTTGTTGCTAACCAAGCGGCGCTCGCCGCGTCAGATGTGGCCAGAGGGGTGGTGTCCGGGCACCCGTGTCGAACGGCCTCGTCTGTCGTATCAGGGGCTGGACACCGACTTCACGTGTGTGAGGTGACCGACGGCAAAGCGCGAATTGTGGTGGCCAGTCAGTGGTGGGGACTGGACATTGAAAAGCGTGCTCATGCCGGGCCGCCAGACCACCCTGTTTTTCGAGACGGCGGGTGACACTCGGCGTGCTTCACACCATCGATTTATTGTTTGAGCGCAAATGTTGTGTATTGTGAGCGCTCGAATGCGTTGTCATCGACAGTGCACACCACCATCAGCGTCTCGCTGACAAACAAGGAGAGCCGTGCCCGGTAAAAAGCTGGTCATCGTTGAATCGCCCGCGAAGGCGAAAACGATTGGGAAATATCTCGGAGATGACTACGAAGTCATGGCCTCCGTGGGGCACGTTCGAGACCTCGCGCAACCCAAAGAGCTTCCCGCCGACATGAAAAAAGGCCCCTACGGCAAGTTTGCCGTTGACGTCGAGAACGGCTTTGACCCCTATTACGTCACCACCGACCGCGGCCGAAAAACTGTCAGTGATCTCAAACGCGCGGCAAAAGATGCCGACGAAATCTTCCTCGCAACAGATGAAGACCGCGAAGGGGAAGCCATCGCCTGGCACCTGTTGGAACTGTTGAAACCAAAAGTTCCGGTCAAGAGAATGGTCTTTCACGAAATCACCCAAGAGTCCATTCAGAAGGCGACAGAGAAAACCCGCGACGTCGACACTGCCCTCGTTGACGCCCAAGAAACCCGCCGAATTGTTGACCGCCTGTACGGTTTCGAAGTGTCGCCTGTGTTGTGGCGGCGGGTGACCGGAGCCAAGTCAGCAGGGCGCGTACAGTCGCCCGCCGTGAAGTTGATCGTCGATCGTGAAATCGAGCGGCGAGCATTCGTCCCCGCCACCTATGCCGACATTGACGCAGTGGCGACAACGCCACGAGGCGAATCGTTCCCCGTTACCCTGCAGCGCATTGACGGAGTTCGGATCGCTCAGGGGAGAGACTTTGGTGCTAACGGCCAGTTGGAGGCCGAGGTCAGGCACGTGAGCGCTGATGAGGCGACCGCTCTGGTCGCCGCGATGAACTCTGGCAGTGCTGTTGGTGACGTGGTGTCCATTGACCGCAAACCGTATACCAGGCGGCCCGCTGCCCCGTTCACCACCTCCACGTTGCAACAGGAAGCGGGGCGGAAGCTGCGCTATTCGGCGCAACAAACCATGAGTGTTGCGCAGGGGTTGTATGAAAACGGATACATCACCTATATGCGCACCGATTCGGTGACGCTGTCCGGCCAGGCGGTCAATGCGGCTCGTGCTCAGGCCAAAGACCTTTTTGGCGCGCAGTCCGTTCCAGATTCGCCACGGCTCTACCAGGGGAAAAGTAAGAATGCCCAAGAGGCACACGAAGCAATCCGCCCCTCGGGCGACACGTTCCCAACCCCGGCTTCACTGAAAACGGTTCTCCGCTCAGATGAGTTCAAACTGTATGAACTGATTTGGAAGCGCACCGTTGCCTCCCAAATGGTTGACGCCAAAGGTCACACGGTGACCATCACCCTCGCGGTGGACGGTGTCGCCCTCGGGGAGTCCAGGTCCCGCCTGGAGTTCACCGCGTCCGGAACCATTTTGACCGAGCGCGGCTTCCTGTTCGCCTATGAAGAGAGCGCCGACGAGGAATCAGACGAGGCCAAGGAAGACAAAAAGGCTGAGCGAGTATTGCCGCAAGTCACAGAGGGCGAAAAAACCCCGCTGTCTGAATTGGAAGCAAAAACCCACGACACCCAACCCCCAGCTCGCTATACGGAAGCCAGTTTGGTGAAGGCTTTAGAGGAGCGCGGCATTGGGCGCCCCTCGACATACGCCTCCATCATCTCCACCATCATCGACCGCGGCTATGTCACGAGGCGAGGGTCGGCTCTGGTTCCGCAGTGGATTGCTTTCCCCGTAATGCGCTTATTGTCTGAGCGTTTTGAGGAGCTCGTGGACTTCCAATTCACTGCAGAGCTTGAAGAAGATTTGGATCGAATTGCACGCGGTGAGTATTCCCGGGGAGAGTGGTTGAACCGCTTCTACTTCGGTGACGATGACCATCGAGGGCTTAAAGCTGTGGCGTCTTTGGCGACCGAAGAAATCGACGCCAAAGAGCTCAACACTATTTACATCAGCGACACCATTTCTTTACGGGTCGGCAAATACGGCCCGTTTCTGGAAGTCATCGACACCGACACCGGGGAGCAGCGCCGTGTGAGCCTGCCGCCTGAGCTCTCCCCCGATGAGCTCACCCCGCAAAAAGCTCAAGAACTTGCCGACGCGCCCCCCGTTGAAGACCGCATTGTCGGTGTTGACCCGGAAACGGGACGGGAGATTGTTGCGAAAAACGGCCGTTTCGGACCTTACGTCTCCGAAGTGCTCCCCGAAGAGCCCGAGGCGCACGAGGGCGAAAAGAAAAAGAAGAAGACCGCAGAGAAGCCCAAAACAGCGTCGCTGTTCCAGTCGATGAGTGTTGACACCATTGACCTCGACACGGCGCTTCGGCTGCTTGCCCTGCCTCGCGAGGTGGGGGTGGATCCGGAGTCGGGTGAAATGATCACCTCGCAAAATGGTCGATATGGGCCCTATTTGAGGAAAGGCACAGATTCCAGGTCCATTGATTCGGAAGAGCTCATCTTCGACATCACTCTCGATCAGGCCTTGGCGCGTTTTGCTGAACCCAAATATGGCGGCAGACGCCAAGCGGCCGCTCCCCTCAAGACCTTTGGGGAAGACCCGGTCAGCGGTAAAGCCGTGACGGTGAAGTCCGGGCGCTTTGGCCCGTATGTCACAGATGGCGAAACAAACGCCACCATTCCTCGCGGCATGGACCCGGCCCAGATTGAAGAATCGGACGCGTTTACCCTGCTGGCAGAAAAACGCGCCAAGGGGCCATCGACGAGAGCAAAAAAGGCTCCCGCTAAGAAGAAAGCCCCGGCCAAGAAAAAAGCCCCCGCAAAGAAAACGACGGCAGCAAAAAAGCCGGCGGCGAAAAAGGCTGAGGCGGAGGAGCCCACTTCGTGAGTGGACTTTTCATTACCTTTGAAGGCGGCGACGGGTCAGGCAAAACCACCCAAGTCCAGCTTTTAGCATCGTGGCTGGAAAGTTTAGGGAAAAAGATTCTCCTCACCCGTGAACCGGGCGGCACCGATGTTGGTCTGGAGCTTCGCAACATTGTTCTTCATCGAAAGGGAGCGCTGGCTCCCCGGGCTGAGGCACTGTTGTATGCCGCCGACCGAGCACACCATATATATAGCGTCGTCAAGCCTGCTTTGGGGGCGGGAACAACCGTCGTTCAAGATCGATACTTGGATTCGTCGGTCGCGTATCAGGGTGCCGGGCGGGTGTTGCAAGAACAAGAGGTCAAAGATTTATCGCTCTGGGCGACAGAGGGGCTCCTACCAGACCTCACCATTGTGTTGGATGCCCCGGCGCCATACCTTCGCGCTCGCATCAGCGGCGACGACCGTGTGTTTGATCGGCTGGAGGCAGAAGGCGACGACTTTCATGAAAGGGTTCGCGAGGCGTATCACCGTTTCGCTGAGGTCGAACCACACCGCATTCACATCCTTGACGCCACACAGTCGGTGGAGGACATTCACCAGCAGGTCAGGCAGCTCGTTTCATCGAAGACCGGTTAGCGTATTCCCATGAGTGTTTTTGACGAGCTGGTAGGTCAAGAACGCGCTATTGCCCAGATTCTGGAAGCAGCCAAGCCTCACTCTGGCGCTATGACACATGCCTGGTTGATTGTTGGCCCGGCAGGCTCTGGCCGCTCAACCCTGGCACGGGCGTTTGCCGAAACACTGGTGACCGGCGGAGCAGACAAGCCGGAGGTTGTCGCCCAGGTTCAGGCAGGGTCACATCCTGATGTCAGTATTCTTGCGACCGATCGTGTCACTATCACGATTGACGAAGTACGAGAGCTGGTGTCTCGGTCGTATTTTTCTCCGAGCATCTCGCCCTATCGGGCCATCATCATCGAAGACGCCGACCGGATGACTGAGCGAACCTCTAACGTATTACTGAAAGCCTTGGAGGAGCCACCAGAGCAAACTGTGTGGGTGTTGTGTGCACCGAGCGCGAATGATGTTTTACCCACGATCAGGTCACGCTGTCGGGTTGTCACCCTCACAACACCCCGCGCGGATCAGGTTGCCGAATTGATTAGACAGCGCGCCGGTGTCGATCATGATCGGGCTCTTACGGCCGCCACAGAAGCTCAAAGCCACATCGGAATGGCGATGAGACTCGCGACCGATGATGAGGTCTGGGGGAGGAGAGACGAGACGATCACCATCGCCCTTCGTGTCTCGTCCGTGTCACAAGCCGTCGACGTGGCGGCCAGGCTGGTTCAAGTTGCCACCGATGACCAAAAGGCGCTTCTGGAAAAACTCGACCAGGATGAGCGTGACGCCCAACTGCGCTCAATGGGTCTTGAGCCTGGCGCGACCATTCCCCCGACCTATCGCGCCAGTGTGAAGGCATTGGAAGAGAACCAAAAACGTCGGCAGACACGAGCACTTCGGGATGGTGTGGACCGAATACTTACCGACATCACCTCGGTCTTGAGGGACATATTGATGGTCCAGCTGGGCGCTGGTAAGACACTGGTCAACGAGCGATTCCGCCAGACCATTGAAGAAAAAGCGGTTGCTGGGAGTATTCACGACACACTGCAGCGAATCGATGAGGTCGCGGTGGCCAGAGCAAGAATCGATCAGAATGTTCCGGCAGCTCTTGCCCTAGAAGCACTTTTCGTTGCCCTTTCCGGGAGACTGACGGCAAGAAAGTAAATGGGCTGGCCCGCCAACCCTCAGAGAAGATGGCCACATCACCGAGGGATTCTTTGATGGAGAAAAAGAAAAAACGTGGTGTCGAACGAGTTTTGTAGCCATCGAGTGTCGACGCGGTGGCCTATATGACCGTGGTTCTCGTCCTGCGAGACAGACACCATGAGGTTCGCCGGTATGCTGGCTACTAGTAGTCAACCCGGATTCCGTTTCACAATCTTGACGAGAGTCTGGTTTCGGCCCTCTCAACAAAGGCTTGGACATGGATGAAAGGCCCTCCGCGGATGTGCGGGGCTTCCACTTTCTTACGGCCGAGGTGTGTGGCGATGTACCTGCGAAAAAGAGCCCTTTTCCTGATCCTCGCGAAACAGTCGTATTCCCAGTGAGCTCAGTGACGACCTGGACACAGACCGAAAGCAAGTCTTTGCGTGTGGCCAGTCACCAAACGTGTGGCGTCCAGGTGGCCTTTGCCATTGACTCGGATTTATCAACCGAAAAAAAATCCCCGCGAGAGCTGTGGGATGCCGTCAAACCAGCAGAAAGGCGTGAAATATTGTGAGCGAAAAGAGTCCAGCGAAGAGTGCGCAGCCGGCCGCAATGAAGCAGCTTCTCGCGCGATCCCGTCGCCTCGGAGCAGACCCCGTCAATACAAATTATGCGGGTGGAAATACCTCCGCAAAGGGCGCTGTCACCGATCCGGCAACGGGCCAAAAAGTCGATGTGATGTGGGTGAAGGGCTCTGGTGGTGACCTGGGAACCTTGACCGAAGAGGGGTTGTGCACGCTTCGGATGGATCGGTTCCTTGGACTTCAAGATGTGTACCGGGGTGTCGACACTGAAGATGAAATGGTGGCCCTCTTGGACTATTGCCTCCATGGAAAGGGTGGCGCGGCGCCGTCCATTGATACGGCAATGCACGGATTGGTCGATTTGCCTCACGTTGACCATTTACATCCCGATTCGGGCATCGCGATTGCTGCGTCTGTGGACGGCGAAAAGCTCACGAAGAAGATTTTTGGCAACAGAGTTGTTTGGGTTCCATGGCGTCGGCCGGGCTTTCAGCTCGGTTTAGACATTGCGGCGATTCAGAAGCAAAACCCGGAAGCAATTGGTTGCATTCTCGGGGGTCATGGAATCACAGCATGGGGGGCAACCTCTGCCGAATGTGAGGCCAACAGTTTGACGATCATCAAAGAGTGCCAAAAGTACATTGATAAGAACGGCAAGAAGGAGCCCTTTGGGCGTAAGTTGTCCTCCCACAAGCCTCTTCCGAAGAAAGCCCGACTTGCTAAGGCAGCAGCGCTGGCTCCTCACATTCGAGCAATCGCCTCGCAAGATAAACGCCAGATCGGCCATTTCACTGACGACCCGGTGGTTTTGAACTTCTTGGAGCGAGACAAACACAAGAAGCTCGTTCCACTGGGAACCAGCTGTCCCGACCACTTCCTGCGCACCAAGGTGAAGCCACTTCTTCTCGATTTGCCCCCCACGGCACCTGTTGACGAGATGGCAGCCCGGTTGCAAGAACTTCACCAGGATTACCGGGCGGATTACAAGGCCTACTACACCAAACACGCGGCGAAAGATTCTCCTGCGATGAGAGGGGCGGACCCGGCAATTGTTCTTGTTCCGGGTATTGGCATGTTTAGTTTTGGTGCCAACAAGCAGACCGCACGCGTTGCTGGGGAGTTTTATATCAACGCCATCAATGTGATGGAAGGGTCTGAAGCTGTATCCACCTATTCACCGATCGACGATGTCGAGAAGTTCCGAATCGAGTATTGGAAACTCGAAGAGGCAAAACTCGCCAGAATGCCTAAACCGAAACCCTTGCAGGGTCGTGTTGCTGTGGTGACGGGCGCAGCATCGGGGATTGGTAAAGCGATTGCTACCCGTCTAGCGGCTGAAGGTGCCTGTGTTGTGATAGCTGACCTTGACCTCAAGAAGGCCGAGCAGGCTGCCGCTGAGTTGGGGAACAGTGATGTGGCTCTCGGCGTTCAAGCGAACGTCACCAACCGTGACGATATTGACCGGGCAGTCCAAGAGACTCTTCTGGCTTTCGGGGGACTCGACTTGGTTGTGAACAATGCGGGCCTATCTCGCTCTCAAAA
>SKHB01000016.1 GCA_007117135.1 Microbacteriaceae bacterium
AATGAGACTGAAGTTTCAGCAGCTCCATTTGGAGCTTAAGTTTTTGTTTTTCGTAGGGGCGGCGTGCAAGCTTTTCGTCGTAGGGGTATCCCTGTTTCCAGGCGTCGTCTGCAACGAGCGTCTTGGGGGCATCGTCATCGAGAAGGTCTTTGGCAGAAAAATCAGACTTTTCGACAAAGTTTTCTCTGCCTACTTCTGTGTCCATGTCAACGGGTTCGTTAGTCATGCGTCCTCGAGTTCTGCTCCTTCTGACGAAGCCAAATCCGTCGGCTTCGCTCCGAGCCTAACGAACCAAGAAATCATCCAAGAGGCCATAAACGGGCCTACACTTCGTAGTCTGCTCCAGCTCGAGCGGTTACGCTTTCTGCCACCTGGCTGGCCACAGCCAGGTGGTCAGGGTGTGTGGCGTAAATCTCGAGGGCTTCCCATGATTCGTGGTCAGAGATTAGGCACATGTCCCAGTTTTTGGGGTTTGGCCCGGTGGAGTAATTCACAGACACTGTTAGGAGGCCAGGGACAGAGTCAACGAGGGCTTCTAGTTGGGGTTTTAGCACGTTGAATCGTTGCTGTTTTTCTTCGTCACTTTCGCCCACCATGCTCCACACCACAACGTGTCTCACCGTCACAACAGCACACCCTCTCTATCTTGTTTAATCCCCGGGCAGCCACTCGACGACTGCCCGATATGTCCAGGGTAGGGGCAGTTTCAGCCCCCGGATAACCATTTCCCCAGGGTTGTGCTCCCGATGGCTTAGCTGTTGTTCAGGCGTCGCTGATTGGCATATCCAATAAAGCCCAAGATGAGCACTGGGAGAAGAAGTAATCCGGCGAAGAAGAACATCGCCACGGCGACGCTAAGCAGTGTCGCCGAGGCGAGAACGAACCCGTCATTCTGGGTGAGAAACCCGACAACAGCCAAGATGCTGCCGAAAACTGCGGAAATAAAATGTGGCAGCAACACGATGCTCGCTAATCCACCGGCGACTGTTCCCAGACCCGCCAAAAATGGGTCAGTCTCAAACAGCTGCGTGAGTGTCGATTGGGCATTCGACCACAAAACGCTCAACGCCACTGTGTAGATAACGCTGAGGAGCGCAAAAACCAACACCACTTTGCTTCGACGGCCAGACATCGTTGCCCTTCCCCTTGACCACACCTCTCCCCCAGAGTAGTCACCACATCTGCGCACACCAGGGTGGTGTGCGCAGAACATTGTCTCCGTATGCCAGACCATGTGCTCGGATATGTTTATCCCATGCGCATATACATTGTCGGTGCCGGCGGGGTGGGAAACGCCCTCGCACGGCTTCTTGCCACGAGATCTTTCTACGACCACGTTGTTATCGCCGATTACGACCCTGACCGGGCAGACAAAGCAGTGGCCTGGATTGCGAAGAACCACCCCAACAAAAAAGACCACTTTTCTGCCAGCACCATTGACGCGTCGTCACCGACAGCGATCACCCAGGAGCTGCGCGACCACGACGCAACATGGGTGGTGAACGCTGTTGAACCAGGGTTTGTCGAAAGCATCTTCCAAGGCGCCTTTGATGCCGGAGTGAACTACCTAGACATGGCCATGAGCCTTTCTTCCCCCCACCCCACAGACCCTTACAACCAGCCCGGGGTCAAGTTAGGCGACTGGCAGTTTGAACGAGAACACCAATGGCAAGACGCCGGGCGTCTTGCCATTGTGGGAATGGGTGTTGAGCCGGGGCTGAGTGACGTCTTTGCCAGGTATGCGCAGGATGAACTCTTCTCCGAGATTGATGAGCTCGGTGTTCGAGACGGCGCCAACCTGGTCGTCACCGACGCTGAGGGTAAAGAAATCTTTGCGCCAAGTTTTAGCATCTGGACAACGATTGAAGAGTGCCTCAACCCGCCAATTATTTGGGAAAAAGACACCGGTTGGTTTACCACTTTGCCTTTTAGTGAGCCAGAAGTCTTTGACTTCCCTGAGGGTATTGGACCGGTGGAGTGTGTCAACGTCGAGCACGAAGAAGTGTTGCTCATGCCTCGCTGGTTAGACGCCAAACGGGTGACCTTCAAATACGGTCTCGGGGAGGAATTCATTTCTGTCTTGAAGACCCTCAACACCCTTGGTTTAGATGCCACCACCCCCACCACGGTCCGGACAACCCCCGGCGCCGACGGGCGCCGGGGTGTTGCAGAAGTATCCCCCAGGGATGTGGTGGCGGCAGTATTGCCAGACCCGGCAGAGATCGGGCCAGTGATGACCGGGAAAACCTGTGCTGGGGTGTGGGTAACGGGTAAAGGAAAAGACGGGGAACCAAGAGAGGTCTACGTCTACCACGTTGCTGATAATCAGTGGACGATGGAGAACTTTGAGACCCAGTGTGTGGTGTGGCAGACGGCTTTAGGGCCTGCTGTGGCTCTTGAGTGTGTCGCCAACGGTTCGTGGAGCGGTGTCGGGGTGTTAGGCCCTGAAGCTTTTGATGCCAAACCGTTCTTAGAACTTATGAGCACCGACACCGCTGACCGTGGTTACGGCCAGCCTTACGGGGTCGAAGACCGGTAAAAACCTTTAGTTCACACTTGGGTGTGTGAGGGAAGCTCGCCGAGGATGCTTCGGTTAACGAAGATGCCTTCCTTGGTGTGAAAGCTCGCAATATCAACGCCGCGGCGGTGAAAGCGCATAAACAAGTGGTTCAAAATCCAATCGGCTGGATTCGCCGCCAACACACGGTGACGGGTCACCTCCTTGACGAATGCTTCCGCGAGACCGCGACTGAGAATATAAGCGGCTGCCGTATTAGACACTGGCTTTCTAAACCAGGTCAAGGTATCGGTATTGTTTATCACAAGCCCTGTCGCACCAATGTCTTCAACAGAAAATGCTTTTGCCACACTGGCAAACACCAAGTCGCCTGGCGACGTTGAAGACAATACCTCCGAGACCGCTTTTATCTCTGCAGTTGAATTGTCGGCCAACACCACGTCATCTTCTAAGACAAGTAGATAATCCCAGTCTTCTATGATTGCCCTCTTCCACGCGCGAATGTTTTTCGCTGACACTGCCCGGGCAACACTGACCCTCTTTCCTCTCCGGAGCATTCTCTTCAGTTGCTTTTTTGCGTATTTGATGCTCACTCGAAGCCGTCGCCAGCGCTCGCCCAGTGATCCTGCCTGCGATAGATAGTTTCCCCAACGGTGATCTCCGTTAACCGACAAATACCAAGCCAACAGTTTCTGGGGAAGAGGAGCGGCAACGATAGGGTCCTGTTTACTCTCTTCAGTTGATATGACCTTTACAGCTGTGCGAACAGCTTCGGAAAATTGCTTGATGGCACGTGACGCAGTGTCAATGCGCTCTTCGTCACTGTTATGAATCAACACAACACCGAGACTCACCATGGCCTAAGCGTAACGGCCAACAAGGCTTGTCTTCTGCTCCGCCATAGAATGAAAACCTCAGCGACGACACCATCACCAGCAGGGGTAAAGGGGAATACGTGGTCACCTCACCCATCCTGCTCTTGGCTTTCAACAGGCCTGACACGACCAAGCGTGTGCTCGAGGCCATCGCCGAACAAAAACCACGACAGCTTTTTATTGCCTGCGATGGTCCCCGCCCCGGCGTCCCCGGCGATGCCGACCTCGTCAGAGAAGTCAAACACGTCATCGAAGATGGCGTCACCTGGGATTGCGAGCTTCACACCCTCTACCCAGACGAAAACCAGGGGCTCAAGCGCGGCGTTGTCGGCGCCATTGACTGGTTTTTTGACCACGTCTCTGAAGGCATCATCTTGGAAGATGATTGCCTCCCCCACCCAGACTTTTTTGCTTACTGCGATGAACTATTGGAGCGTTACGGGGACGATGAGCGCATCTGGGCAATCCAGGGAGACAACTCATTGAAAATGCGCCTCACCGGCGATGCAAGTTATGGGTTCATTCCCTATGCACTTATCTGGGGCTGGGCAACCTGGAAAAGAGCGTGGGAGCACTACGACGGTGACTTGGACAACTGGAAGAAAATCCGAGGCACTAAAGAAGTGAAGAGGCTCTGGCCAGACCGCATTGAACGGAAAATTCGCTCGGAAAACCTTGACGCCATGTTGGCCGACCCTGATACCACCTGGGATTACCAGTGGATGTTCACGGTCAGTTATCACCGCGGCCTGACCGCCTTTCCGAAGAAGAACTTGGTGTCCAACATTGGTTGGGGTCGCCCGGACGCGACACACACCACCGGCAAAGGAAGCAGGCAAGAGGCCCCGACATTCCCCATTCTTCCCCTTAACCACCCCTCTGATGTTGTCCTCGACAAAAGGGCAACATCAGATGCTCTAAATGGGCGACTTTTCGGCGCAGGAAAATACCGGCTTCGGTTCAAGCTGGCCAAAGCTCTTAGACAACTCACCAGGTCGCTCAGTGCCGCAGTGAGAGGCACGTCAAAGAAAAACAGCTAACTGTTTTCTGGCCGAAGGGCTTCAAGCCTGTCCAGTTCAGCCACCAAATACTTTCTCATGCGACCCGGGTAATGCATGATAGGGGCATTCTTGATGCTCCTCGGAGATCCAGCCAAGCGCCTCGGGTATCCGTTGAGACGTCCTTGCGGAACAATTCCCACGATTTTTCTCATCTCACGCGACAACAGTGACCTGGTCATGGGCACACGCCACCACCTGGTCGGGGCGTGTGTGAACTGAAAGAATTTGTGCCTGCGGTCCGGGTTCTCGAGAAAACCATTGAATATGTTGAACAGGCGTTCTCCAGTCCTGGAGACTGATTCTTGGTCAGGCTCTCCGCCGACTAGCAGATAGTTGAAAGCGGGTTGATCTTTTGCCCGCCCCTTGGAATCGACGTGTGTGGTGTGAATAGGGGGAAAGATAATGAGTCGCATCTTCCACCACAAATCTAAGACCTTCATTGACTCCTGTGTGTTTCTGACAAAAACATGCCCGGTGTTACAAACATCGGCGGCGTCACCTGTGACCACGATGGATTTCTTAATAGCGACAATGTCATCGAGGGATTGGTTGCTGTCGGAGAACACAGAATCAGCATCAATCCAGAACACCCAGGGAAACCCTTCCTCTAAAGCCTCGGTGATGGCTGCCACTTTGATCCATTCAGGGCTGACGCCATCACCGTCGAGGCGATCGCCGGTTGGGTCAACAACGAAACGGTGAGAATAACCGTGACGATGGGCAAAGTGTTCATGGTTTGCCACTACTCGTGTAACCGACTCCGGCACACTCTGCCCCACCCACGCAGAAACAATAAGACCACCCATGTGTCGCAATCCTTTCCCCATACTCCCGGGCATTGTTTGTCCCGTGTCTATTGTCTCTGAGAACACGGCTAACTAAACCTAGGATGAGTCATACCGCCAAAAACTTTTCGGAAAGCGCTTGTTTATGAATAAACAGAAGACTCCCCACCCTCTTCGGGTTGTTTTTGTCGGAGCACACGACAGTGTGGGCGGGGCGGCTAGAGCCATGACCAGACTGTTCATGATGCTCTACAACCGCCAAGAAGAACTTGGCTTAGACATGACGATGCGGGTAGTTCACCAAACCATTGACCACCCGGCAATTATTGGGGGGAAACCGAAAAGGAATCGCCGCGAATACGCCAGGTACTTTCTTCGCACCAGATTTAGGAAATATTTTCCCCGCAAAAAGTTCATCTCCAACAACACTTTGCTTCACTCTCAAGCCCTTCACCACTCGGGGATGGGTAAAGAACTCAAAGCCATGGATGCTGACTTGTATGTCATGAACTGGTTAGGCAATGGGACAATGTCCATCCCCGAGGTGGGGAGGCTTCAAAAGAAGGTTTTGTGGCAGTTGTATGACATGTGGATGTTTTCTGGAGCTGAGCATTACACCGACGAAGACCGCGCTGAGCGCGGATACAGCCGAAAAAGCCGACCCTCGCATGAGTCAGGCCCAGACATTGATAGGGAGACCTTCAAGAGAAAAAAACGCCGCTGGACCAGTCCCCGGCCAATTCTCTCTCCCTCAACCTGGCTGGCCAATGAGGCACGAAAAAGCACACTAACCAAGTCCTGGCCCATTCACGTAATTCCCTACCCCCTAGACACTGATTTTTGGCACCCACTAGACCAAAACACTTCAAGAAAACACTTTGGCTTACCGCTTGATCACAAGATTGTTCTCTTCGGTGCAGGGGCTGGAACACTGTTTCCCCATAAAGGCGCAGACCTCCTTTTCGACGCACTTGAACCCCTCAAGACCAAGCTCGAAGACAGTGGTCTAGACAAAAAAACCACGATTGCCATATTCGGTGAACAGCAAGACCCCACCACAATCGGAGGACTGCCGGTGTTGTTTCTTGGGGAACTGGATAGTGAGCAACTCCGTATCGCATACAGCGCCGCTGATGTGATGATTGTCCCCTCACGGCTAGAGGCGTTTGGGCAGGTTGCCTCCGAAGCACACGCCTGCGGGCTTCCGGCAGTGGTGTTTTCCGATACCGGCCTGACCGACATTGTCGAACACGGTGTCACCGGTTTCCACGCCGACAAAAACAACCCGGAAAGCCTTGCTCACCACACTTCTACCCTCCTCACAGACGAAGCCACGCAGGCGTCTTTTTCTGAGGCCGCCCGGAAGCGAGCGCTGGATGTGTGGCGGGCTGAAGTGATTGCGCCGATCTACGCGGATATCCTTCACCGAGCGGCAGGGCAGTCCGGGAAAACCAAATAACTGTCTGTCAACCATCTCATTGGAATAATGGTCACATGGCGCACACCGGAGGTCTTGTGACACGCCTTCGACACCGGTTGGCATCTGCCACATACATCTGTCGCGGCAGACTGTTTGTGAGGTCTCGCCGAGGATTCAGCCACTTATCCCCCCTGTTACAGATCCACCCGCCAGAGAAATTTCACCCCGATGAGAAAGTGTTTGTGTATGTGACTCCGGGGTGGTGGCTTAGGTCACTGATTGCACCAAAGAAACACTTTGATGCGGCTGTGACACGAAGACCTTTTGGGCGCTATGGAAACCAAACCCTCCAACTAGCACACGGCCTCGCCATTGCTCATCGAATCCAGGCTGAAAGGCTTTTGTGCCCGGGAAACGAGATCCTTCCAGGCTTTGACGACAGATTCGTAGACGGTATCCAACTCACGACAACGTCGGCCTCAATACGCCGAACCGGCTTCTTTGACCTTCTTCGCAGCTTCTTGTCCTCGCTAGCCCCCCAAGCACACCTTGTTGGAAATTTCTTTTACACAACCGCCCTAGAAAACGGTTCGGTCACCCCGGAGGAGCGAACCGTCAGTTACGACCTCATCAAAAATGCAAGAGGGCCACAACTTCCGGTTGCTCCCCTGCCACAGGAACATTTGGTGATTCACCTTCGAGGAGGCGACGCCTTTGGGCCACACGCCCACAACGAATACGGGCAACCACCTTTGGCCTTTTACCGGCTGGTCCTCTCTGAGGGTGAATGGCCCAAGGTCACCATTGTGACCGCCGACGACGTCAACCCCCTCCTGCCCCACATCATCAACGAGGCCAAAGAACTGGGTATCCCCTGCTCCATTCAGTCGGGGACAGTCGATGAAGACACAGAGTTTTTGATGTCGGCGACAACGCTCGTCTCCAGCCGAAGCACGTTTATCCCAGCAATTGCCGCATTCTCCGACAACGCCCACACCATATACGTCTTCGGTGACGACGACAGGTTCCCCACACACCTGACGGTCAAAAAGATTATTGACACAGAGGGCACCTATTGGAATTCGACGTGTGTGTATAACTGGGCAGACGAGCCATGGCAAAGAGAATTAATGGTGAACTATCCGAGCGAAAATTTGACGATTTCAGTAGCGTAAGTGAATCAGACTATCTCTGTAGCCCAGATAAATCGCCAGTGGTATTCCGATACGCTTTGGGGCGTCGACCATGTTTATTCGAGCAGTCGAACAGGTGCCACCTACGGTGACCGTGAGACCAGAATAGGGAGCGGGCCGTTTCGGAGCAGGTGCTGCCCGTAAACATTAGTCAACGATGCAAAAAACGTGTCTGGGCGCACCTGTTTCGCCCACGTGGCCGCCACCCCCGGGGCGTCGAATAGCTGACGAAGTGTGGTGAGGGATATCAGCTGGGGGAACGTTGTGAAAGTGACTGAACGTGACCGGTAGGGAAAAATAGGCAAATCAAACGGTGGGTTCCACTCTGGTTTCTTTCGATCTGGCCACAGTACCTGACGGTTTGTCGACATCAGACCTTGTCCCTCTAACGAAACCACTTCTTCCGTGCTCACAAGGACAGTGTCAGCATCTAAAGACAGCAGATAAGCCAACGCATCACGTGGGGTGTCAAACAGTTTTTTCTCATCTAGCGTGTGAGACCCACGCCCGGTTTTCCGTCTGTCAAACTCCCCCCCTCGCCGCACCACACAGGACAGTGTGGATGAC
>SKHB01000083.1 GCA_007117135.1 Microbacteriaceae bacterium
AGTTCACCTCTGGTAAACTGGTCTCTTGCGACGCGGGGTGGAGCAGTTCGGTAGCTCGCTGGGCTCATAACCCAGAGGTCGTAGGTTCAAATCCTGCCCCCGCAACCAATTTCCTCGGAAAACACCAGGCCCGCCAGTGTGGCGGGTTTTGTGTTTCGGGAAGCGATTTCTACATGTCGAGAAGAAGCTTGCCGCTGGTGGCGCGTGACTCGAGGTCTTTGTGCGCCAAGGCGGCGTCTTCCAATGCATACCGGCCACCAATGGTGATGGTGAGAGCGCCTGAGGCAATGTCGTCGAAGACGTCGCCGGAGCGCCACTGGTGTTCATCAAAAGTTTGGATGAAATGGCTGAGAGTGGGGCGAGTGATAAACAGCGACCCGAGGGGGCTTAAGCGTTGCAGATCAAACGGGGGAACTGGCCCAGAAGCCGCCCCGAATAGTGCGAGTGTTCCGCGGGGGCGGAGGCTTTCGAGGGAGCCGTCGAAGGTCGCCTGGCCGACGCCGTCATACACGACGTGACACTTGGCCCCGTCGGTAATCTCGGTGACACGCTCGACAACGTCCTCGCTGTCGTAACGGATGATGTGTGTGGCGCCTGCTTCGATCGCCGCCTGTGCCTTTTTTTCGGTGGATACGGTGCCAATCACAGTCACCCCACGTCGGGTAAGCATTTGGGTGATCACCAGACCAACACCGCCGGCAGCGGCGTGAACAAGGGCAATGTCACCTTTTTTCGCCTCGTAAACGCTGGTGATCAAATAGTGGGAAGTCATGCCTTGCAACATGGCGGCAGCCGCAATGTCGGTGGGGATCGTGTCGGGGATGAGTGCTGCCTTGTCGGCGCTCACAATCACCTGGTCGGCGTAAGAACCCTGAGCCCATGCCCACGCCACGCGGTCCCCCACCGAAAACCCGGTAACGCCCTCGCCGAGGGCGTTCACTGTCCCCGCGCCTTCCATCCCGATAGTGGCAGGCAAGGGGAGGGGGTAGCGGCCGGAGCGCTGATATGTGTCGATAAAGTTCACGCCGGCAAATTCGTTTGCGACGAGAAGCTCGCCAGCTTCGGGGCTCGGGTCGGCAACAGCGTCAACAGTTAATACGTCCGTGTCTCCGGGGGTATGAATTCGAATAGCGCGCACGAGTACTCTCCAAGCGTTTATCGGGTGGTTGTTCTGACGTTATCAAACCTGTGGGTGGTGCGAGGGGTTGCCAGATTGGGCAGACGTGCAGGGGTCGGCCCGGTTCTGGTTTTGGGTTTCCCCATATTCTTGAGGGGTGCAACGACAGCGGGGTGTGTGGCGAAGGAGAGTGTGATGGCCGGATATGTCATGGCAATCGATCAGGGGACAACGAGCACCAGGGCGATGATTTTCACCCCACAGGGCGAGGTGGTCACCACCGCCCAAAAAGAACACCGGCAAATCTTCCCGCAATCTGGCTGGGTCGAACACGACCCAGAAGAAATCTGGCGGAACGTTCAAGATGTTTGCACTGAAGCGCTGGCCAGCAGCGGTCTTAACGGTATTGACATTGCCGCGGTGGGTGTCACTAACCAACGGGAAACAGCCATTGTTTGGGAGAAGGCCACCGGCACACCCGTCTCCAACGCTATCGTTTGGCAGGACACCAGAAGCCAAGACATTATCGACGGCTGGGCGTCCAGCCCTCACGTGGAGTCGTGGAGGCAGAAAACTGGTTTGCCGTTGGCGACCTATTTCTCGGCCAGCAAAATCGTCTGGATGTTTGACAACATCCCCGGCCTCAAAGAACGTGCCGAAAAAGGCGAGATTGCCTTTGGCACGCCAGACACGTGGGTGCTGTGGAATTTGACTGGCGGGGTCAACGGTGGTGTTCACGCCACCGACGTCACCAATGCGTCGAGGACTCTGTTCATGGACCTGACCACCCTCGATTGGGACCAAGAACTGCTTGACATGTGCGGCATTCCCCGGGCGATGCTGCCTGATATTAAGCCCTCGCTTGGACATTTTGGAGTTGTTTCTTTTCCCGATACGTTGGCGGGCATTCCCATTACAGGGATTTTGGGTGACCAGCAGGCGGCCACCTTTGGTCAGGCAGCCGTTCAGCCAGGTGGCTCGAAATCCACCTATGGCACCGGCAGCTTCCTGATTGTGAACACGGGTGAAGAAATCGTTCACTCGGCAAACGGTTTGATTACGACTGTCGCGTATCAGCGGGAGGGCGAAGCCCCCCGCTACGCCCTGGAAGGCTCTATCGCGGTCACGGGATCACTGATTCAGTGGCTTCGAGACAACTTGGGGTTGATTTCTGACGCGTCCGAGGTGGAGGAGCTGGCGGCCAGTGTTCCCGATAACGGCGGTGTTCACATTGTCCCCGCCTTCTCCGGACTATTTGCCCCCCACTGGCGAAGTGACGCCAGGGGCGTCATTGTTGGGTTGACCCGCTTTGCCACCAAAGCGCATTTTGCTCGTGCAGCCCTGGAATCAACGGCTTTCCAAACCCGGGAAGTGTTGGATGCGGCAAACCAGGACTTTGGTGTTCCCTTGACGGAACTTCGAGTCGATGGTGGGATGACGGGAAATAGGCTGTTGATGCAGTTCCAGGCTGACATTATGGGAATTCCCGTTGTCCGCCCAGCAGTGTTGGAAACAACAGCGCTGGGCGTCGCATACGCTGCGGGCCTCGTTGTGGGGGTGTGGGAGTCGAGGGAACAGGTGGAGTCAAACTGGCAAGAAGACGCCAGGTTTGACCCGACCATGTCAGCGCAGGAGCGCGAAGAGCGCTTTCGGGTGTGGAAGAAGGCAGTGTCGAAGAGCCTTGACTGGGTTGATGAGAGTCGCTCGTAAGCTTTAGGCCAGTTTGAGAGTCAACGCCAACACTTCCTGGTCCAGTTTGTCGGGTGGCCAACCGAGCTGGTCGGCAACAATGTCTCCAAGCTCTGCGGCTCCTTGTGGAGTGATTTTTCCGCTGAATCCCAAGCCGGTCCGGCGATACACAACGTCGGAGAGGGACCTGACGTGTTCGTGTCTCACTATGGTGAGGATCTCTGAACGGGTGTAGCCGGGAACATGATGGAGGTCTTCTTCTCCGGGGTTTTCGTTGTCGAGGAACTCGGTGGCGCGGGTGCCATAGCGGGTGAGAAGCGTGTCTACTCGGGCCTCATCGTGGTCCCCTTTGTTGTCGGCAATCCACTTCTTCCTCGCCTGGTCGGTGGTGGGGTAGTCGGCGCCCCCGCCGATCGGAGTGTCGGTTGTATTTCGGGTCCGCGGTGTGCCGAGAATGTCGAGGGCGTCGTTTGCGAGGTGTTCACCGTGAGCGCGGAATGTTGTCCACTTTCCGCCCACGAGGCTGATCAGGGGAGTGTTGTTGGGAAGAGTGCCGTGGACGACGCGATAATCGCGGGAAATCATGCCGGGTGTGAGGTCGCCCGCTGCGGGAAGCGGTCTGACACCCGAATACCGATACACGATGTGTGAGCGGTCGAGCGGATAGTGGGGGAAGACGTGGCGGACAAGGTCAATGAAGTAGTCGACTTCTTCTTCCGTGCACACCGCATCATCGGGGTTGTCAATGGGCAAGTCGGTGGTGCCAATGAGCACCAGGCCTTGCACGGGATAGATCAGGACGATTCGGCCGTCACTGTTTTCAAAGAAAATCTCGCGACCTTTGCACGCGGTGAAGAGTTCTGGGTGGTCAACCACGATGTGTGATCCTTTGGTGCCCCCCATGAAATGGGTGTCAACGCCGAGGGTGTGGTTGGTGATGTCTGTCCACGGCCCGGTGGCGTTGATGACCACCGACGCGGTGACGTCGATGGTGTCACCAGTGAGCTGGTCGGTGAGGCGAACAGCGTTGCCGTTCATCCCGGTGGCGGCGAGATAATTGTAGGCCTGAGCGTGGTCGCCTTCGGCGAGGCCGTCAAAGAGCACTTCCAGGGCGAGGCGCTCGGGTTTGGCCATGGCGGCATCAAAGTAGTGGGCGGTATATTTCACGTTTTTGTTGAGGCCGGGAATTTCTGTCAAGGACTTCTTTCGGCCGAGGAATCGGTGGCGGCGAAGGGTTCCTTTTGCTCGGCCGAACGTGTCATACATGATGAGGCCCAGTTTGATGAGCAGCGCTCCGCGCTCTGTGGGGGCCCCTGGTGTGTGTGTGAAAACCTTCAGAGGGGCGCTCAGCATGCCTGAAAATGTGGAGAAGATGGGAATGACTGTCTGGAGGGGCACCACCAGGTGGGGGGCGTTGACCAGGAGCCGGTTTCGCTCTTGCAAGGATTCTTTGACAAGGCGGAATTCGCCGTTTTCGAGGTAGCGGATGCCGCCGTGGACCATGTGTGAGGAGGCGGCGGACGCCCCGGAGCTGAAGTCGTTGGCGTCGACGAGCAGGACGGAGACTCCTTGGAGGGCGAGGTCACGAAATGCGGCAATACCGTTGATGCCGGCCCCCACGATGAGGACGTCGGGGTGGGGGGTGTTGATCAGGGTGTGCAGCCTGTGCCCGGGGGTGAAGGATTGCTTTCTACTCACGTCACCTCACACTCTTTACTCGCTACTCCCGTTCATCATCGTGCCGGAGTGTGAATTATCGTGCAAGCCTGTTGCACAAACGTGCAACAATGTCGTTCATGGTGTACGTCGACAAGAACCGCGAACGACTATTCGACGCCCTGAAAGCCGCGCAGCTGTATTACCTCCAAGACCTCACCATGGACGCTATTGGTGAAGAATTACACGTGAGCCGCTCCTCGGTATCGAGGCTCCTGGCAACAGCCAGGCAGGCGGGAATCGTCGACATCACCATTACGAACCCCGACGACCAGCCTCGACAGGTCGAGGCGGACATTTTCGACAAGTTTGGTGTCACCGCGCATCTTGTTCCCGTCCCCGACCGCACCTCACACATCGACAGGCTCGAGCGTGTCGCGCTCTCCGCCGCACGAATGCTCGGGGACTTTTTTAGCTCCAACATGGTCATGGGTATCGCCTGGGGTTCCACCATCTCTGCCGTGAGCCGCCACCTGGTGACACGAAGCACCACCAACACGGGTGTTGTTCAGCTCAATGGCGCGGGCAATGACCACACCTCAGGGGTCACGTATTCCAGTGAAATTCTTCGCCGCTTTGGTGACGCTTTCGGCGCCAACATCGAACACTTCCCGGTCCCCACCTTCTTTGACAACCCCGCAACAAAGCAGCTTCTCTGGCAGGAACGCAGCACCAAGCGTGTGCTCGACCTGCAAGAAACAATCGACGTTGCGCTGTTTGGTCTGGGAACACTGTCTGCCGAAGTTCCCAGCCAAGTGTATGTCGGGGGCTACCTCAACCCAGAAGACATCGACCAGCTAGAAACCGAGAAAATTGTCGGTGACGTCGCCACCGTTTTTTTCCGGGAGGACGGCAGCTGGGAAGACATTCCCCTGAACACTCGGTCCTCCGGTCCAGCATTTGATGTGATCAGAAAAGCACCACGCAGGCTCTGTGTCGTGGCGGGGGTGAGCCGTTTGCGAGCGCTTCGAGGGGCACTTGCCGCCGGGCTCATGACCGACCTCATTGTCGATGACACCACAGCCCGCGCACTCCTGACAGACTAGAAGCTGCCTCGAGGGGAGCCGCCGTGTCACATACCGACCAGCAAACGAACCGGTTACTTCCAGTGACTGTTGTTCAGTGGCAGCCGAGCGAGGACCCGACGTCAAACCGTGAACAGATCTCCGCACACGTCGAAACTGCCGCGACCGCCGGCTCCACTCTGGTCGTTTTCCCCGAATACGCTCACCGCCACTTCGCGAACCCCGAGCCGGCATGGACGGCGGCCGCAGAATCGCTCGATGGTCCGTTTGTCACAGGGTTACAAACCATTGCCGGCACGAGCGGGGTCACCATTGTTGCCGGGGTCTTAGAAACCTCAGACACCAGCAAGCCGTACAACACTCAAGTGGTGGTCAATTCTTCCGGGGTTGTCGCCGTCGCACGGAAAATTCACCTCTACGATGCGTTCTCCATGGCCGAATCAGAACTCTTTAGCCCCGCACCCCAGACCCCACCACAGGTGTTCACCCACTCGGGAATGACCGTTGGTGTTCAGACCTGCTACGACCTGCGCTTTCCCGAAGTGACCAGGCAACTCGTCGACGCGGGGGCTGAGGTCGTTATTGTTCCGGCGCAGTGGGTTCCCGGCCCACACAAACTCGACCAGTGGGTGGCGCTTGCGACGGCTCGAGCCATTGAAGCCCAAGTGTGGCTGGTGGCGGCAGATCACCCTGCCCCGACCGGTGTGGGCGCGAGCCTCATCGTCTCTCCTCGAGGAGAGGTCATCGCCCGGGCCGGTGACACGGAGGCCTATTTGCACGAAGTGTTAGACGGAGATCTCGTGAGAGAGGTCAGGAAACAGAATCCCATGGCGACCGCTCGTCGTTTTCGGGTCACCTGGGGATAGTTTTCACCGCGCCCTCTGGGGGGTGGCTAGCGTTCGACTATGTCGAAGCGTATGCACCCCCGGTACACCATCACCTTTGTCACCCTCCTCATTGTGTGGCCTGCCACGGCCTGCCAGACGTCGCCGGCCTCTTTTGAGCCGGCGACGTCAGAGCTCTCAGGCAGCGCATGGCCGGTGGCGTCTGAGCTTGATCCAGACCGCGTCTTTGGTGAAGCCGAGACTCTGATCACACGCTATCTGGCCACCACCGACGCCATTACGAGAGATGGCGGTGACGGGCCGACCCGCATGGTCGGGGTTGTCACAGAGTCGTGGTTTCCCCGGGAGGACGCCGCCTTCGCGCACTATCAAGAGCAGCGTCTTCGCACTGTTGGTCACACGACTGTTGATTCTCTTGTCATTCAGTCGGTATCGCAGTCGGTGACGGGCAATCTCCATGTTGAGGCAATTGCCTGTGTTGATGCCACCGGCGTCTGGTTACTGTCACATGACGCCCCAGACCCGCCCGAGGGCCTCGTGGAGTGGTGGGGTGGCGGGCACCAGGGTCAGGAGATGTCCGAAACCGAGTTTGACGAGTGGTCAGAGTATCTCGAGGACGCTGAGCCTCTGTCGGGGGAGCGCGAAGCCATCGTGTTGTGGCTGGTGGGGCAAGACCTGACTTCTCTCGCTATCGACGGCACTGTCAACTGGGAAGGAGCACACTCGTGTCACACCCCGCTCAACGACTAGTGCTCGCAAGCCTCGCCACAGTCACCATTGCCGTCTCGGTCGGGTGGGTTGAGCTTCCCGCCTTCGCCAACTGTTCTCAAGCCGATCGAAATGCCGGGGAGTGTCGAAGCATCGACGGCTCCACGAACGACAACACGGTCACTATTCGTGTCGACAGCTCCACACCCGGAACATCCGGGACGGGGGGAAGCTCTCCTGCGGCAAACGGGAGCAGTTCGGCACCATCAGACAGTACTGCCCCGCCCGCCACCCCAAGGTTGCCCGTCGGGCCACCACCCCCGCCGAGGCTTCCGACTTTGGGGTCATCAGACTGTGAGGTAGTGATTGCGGGAATGTGTCGGGGCACCAGCCCACCCAGGAACCCGCCCGCCCCAGAGGCGCCGGGCGCAGCGGCAACGGGGTGGGCGACCCCGCCAACACCCCCCAGCTCAATCAGTGAACTGGGGGCCTTTGTCCCCGAACGCCCCGGTGCGTCGAATGAACCGGGAGACTGGTCAATGCCGAGGCTTCCGACGAACTTTTTCGCCACGGCGAGGACTCACCGCCAATCCGGCGAGTTGGCCGGTTGGCCCATTGAGGTGAGGTTTATCCCCCACCGGTATCACTGGAGTTTTGGTGATGGGAATCGCGCTACCTTTTCGGAACCGGGCCAGTCGTGGGCGGCGCTGCGGGTGCGGCAATTTCAGCCCACCCCGACTTCATACGTGTATCAGCAGCCGGGAAACTATCAGGTCAGTGTTCGGGTGGAATACCGGGCAGAGTTTCGGTTTGTGGGGGAATCGTGGCGGCCACTATCGGGAACCGTGTCGTCGACCTCTCCAACCAGCCGCATTCGCGTATTGACGGTGTCTCCCCTTCTTCTTGGAGATTAAGTCGCTCGGGAGCTTTCTGGGAAACTATGCTGGAGCCTTCGGGGTTCATCCCGGTAATTCTCAGACACTCTCGACACACTTAACCTGTCGGAAGGACTCACGTGGCGGCACCGGACACACCGGACACACCGGACACACCAGAGCAGGCAGATGGCACTCAGCCTGCTCCGACGAACACCCCGAACGGCCAGCCAAGCCCCGACCCGGTCACTGCTGACGAAGGAGTAACACCCGGCGCGGTTGTTGAAGCGGGGAAGTGGGCGCCTCGTGGCGAGACCGGCGTTCACTCCGAAGCCAGCCAGGCAGACGATGCGGCCAGCGGTGTGGAATTTCCCGTCTCGCCGGAGCCCGCGAAAAAACCTAGCCGATATCAGGGGTCACCTTTCCACCCCACCCGGTAC
>SKHB01000085.1 GCA_007117135.1 Microbacteriaceae bacterium
CACTTTAGAAACCCGTGGCAGCCCAGTTGGGGGGAGCCCTATCGGGCTATCGCCGACCGGATGATGGCAGCCGCTGAAGACGCTTTGGACAGTGTCGAAGAGGGCGAAGTGGTGTTGGTGGGTCACCAGTTACCGATTTGGATGCTGCACAAGTGGATCGCGGGAATCCCCCTTCCCCACATTCCCGCCTCGAGGCGCTGCACACTCTCTAGTGTCACCAGCTTTCGGAAAGTGGGGGAGCGGTGGAAAGAGGAAAGCTACCGTGAACCGGCAAGCGCTCTCCTGGAAGACGCCATCGATTTTGGGGCCGTGTAATGTCCAGGCGTTTTCTTGCCGGACTGGGCAAAACGATTGTCGCGGCGCTGCTTCTTGGTCTTTCCGGCTGTTCGCAACCAGTTGACCAGCTGGCGGCTGATTACCGGGAAGGTATCGGCCAAAACTATATTTCGGGCGACGGCGCTTACGTGTTTATTGAGCCAGGCTCGAGGGGTGACCGTGTCACGTTTTCTGGTGAATTGGACATGGGTGGTGCTTTTGATTCGGCGGAATACGCCGGACAACCCATCCTGGTGAACTTTTGGTATGCGGGATGCCCGCCGTGTCGACTGGAAGCAGAAGACCTACAAGAACTCAATGAAACGTTCAGCCCCGACGGCATGGCATTTGTGGGCATCAACATTTACGATCAAAGGGCGACATCGCTGACTTTTGCTGAAGAGTTTGGCATTACCTACCCGTCGATCTTGGATGCGGGCTCCGGGTTGGCGAGGCTGTCATTTGCTGGCCAAATCACCCCCAATGCCGTCCCCACCACGTTGATACTCGACAGCGACCACCGTGTTGCAGCCAGAGTGTCTGGGCTGATTACCGACATGTCGCTTCTCAATCGCATGATCCAAGACGTGTTAACGGAGGCAGGTTAGTGGACCAGGTGGGAGAGATTGTTCTCTCCGGGTCGTTGCTTCTCGCCCTGCCCATAGCCCTGCTAGCCGGGCTGGTGGCGTTTGCGTCGCCGTGTGTATTGCCCCTTGTCCCCGCCTATTTGGGCTATGTCGGGGGGATGACCAAACTGCCAGAACCCGGTCAGAAAGGCGGCCGCGGCCCTCTTCTCCTTGGCGTGTTGTTGTTTGTGTTGGGGTTTAGCGCCGTCTTTGTCGGCTTATCAATCGCTTTTGCGTCCTTCGGGGCGCTGCTTGGAACGAGGCTTGACCTCATCACCCGCATCGCGGGTGTGGTGGTGATCCTGATGGGTTTTGTTTTCATAGGCCAGGTGTCTTTTATGCAAAGAAACCTGACCCTCCCTGTCAAAGCTGCCACCGGTGTTGCAGGTGCCCCCGTGTTGGGTGTGGTTTTTGGGTTGGGATGGGCGCCGTGTATTGGACCAACCCTGATCGCCGTCAACGCGTTGGCCCTCTCGGTCGGGGACATTGGCCGGGCGGCCATTCTCGCCACCGCCTACTGTCTAGGTCTCGGTTTACCGTTTCTCGCATTGGCATTGGGGCTGCACTCGGCGACTAAAGCGATGGGTTTCTTACGTCGACACATTCGGATTATTAACATCTCCGGCGGGGCATTCTTAATGCTGATAGGCCTCGCCATGGTCACCGGACTGTGGCAACAACTCATGTCAATGCTTTTGGTGGTGATCGGTGGAACCCAAACGCCCCTCTGATCACGCCGACATGCCAGATGTTCCCACCCAGCCGCCGCTTGACGCGGCCGGCTGGGGGAGGTTCTTTTGGCGCCAACTGACGTCAATGCGAACAGCCATGATTTTGTTGCTGCTGTTAGCGGTTGCTGCGATTCCCGGTTCTCTGGTTCCGCAGCGAAGCGCAGACCCCAACGGGGTCATTCGTTGGCGGCGAGACGACCCTGAACTTTTCGAACTTCTCGATTCCCTGCAACTTTTCGACGTGTACACGTCGGTGTGGTTCTCGGCCATCTACATCCTGCTGTTCATTTCCCTCGTGGGGTGCATTATTCCCCGCACCTCACACCACTTAAAGTCACTCAAACAACCCCCGCCAAAAACGCCCAAAAACTTGAGCCGCTTAGAGGGTTATCGAACCGTCCCGGTCGCAGGCGACCGGGACCAGGTCCTTGCTGCCGTCGCAACAGTGATGCAAAAAAGACGCTTCCGCGTGAAGCCATACGGCGACTCGGTCGCGGGGGAAACCGGCTATTTGCGGGAAACCGCCAACCTGGTGTTCCACTTTGCCCTCGTCGGTGTGCTGTTGGGATTAGCGTTTGGCACAGGATTCAAATATTCCGGCCAAAAAGTCATCATCGAAGGCCAAAGCTTCACTAACCAGTTGGCCAGTTACGACTCCTTCACCGCCGGAACATTTGTTGATGAGACGTCGCTGACCCCGTATGCGCTGCGGCTTGAACAGTTTGAGGCGGTCTATGAGTTTGATCGAAACACGGGCCTTCCGAACGCCCTCGACTTTGAAGCAACCATGACACTGAATCAAGACGGTGTGTCCAGTGAGCGAAGCCTGAAAGTAAACCGGCCACTCGATATTGCCGGCACATCCGTCTACCTACTGGGTAATGGTTTCGCCCCCTGGATTACGGTGACAGACCCAGAAGGCCGTGACGTGTTCAGCCAACCTGTGGTGTTCCTTCCCCAAGATGCAAACCTCACCAGTGTTGGTGTGGCAAAAATTCCCGACGGCTTGGTCGAACAAGTGGGCATGGTGGGATTCTTTTACCCCTCTGCTGTGATCACCCAATCGGGCGCCCTCTCGTCAGTGTTTCCCGACCCTGCCCAACCCATTGTCACCTTCAACGTCTTTACCGGCGACCTGGGGCTCAACGAAGGTATTCCCCGAAACGTCTACGACTTGGACACCGACGACATGACGGTTGTCGCCGGACAAGACAGTGGCGTTGCGCCACTGGTGTTAGGCCTGGGCCAAAGTCAAGAGTTACCAGGTGGGTTGGGAACGGTGACCTTTGAGTCACTGCCGAGGTTTATTAGTGTCGACATTCACCGCGATCCCACGCAACTGCCCGTCGGCATCGCCACCGCCTTTTTGATTGCCGGTCTTGTCACAAGCCTCTTTGTTGTTCGTCGCCGCGTGTGGGTGAGAATCGTTGACTCTGAAGACGGCCAGGTAGTGGAGGTTGCGGGTCTTGCCCGCGGTGACGACCCAGGTTTGGACGCAGCAGTTGGGGACGTTGCTGAAGCAATTACTAAGGTGACCTCTCCTAAACTGACACCGTGACAGAAACCCTTGCCACCTATTCGTTGATTGCCGTCTACGCCACCATGGGCGTTTACACCTTGGCTTTCATTTTCGCCACCATGGATCTCGCGAAACGCTCAGAAGCCATTCCGGCAAAGAAACCAGCCGCGGTCGCGGCAGGTAGTGCGTCCGACAGTGGCGGACCTGTCGCGGTGGTGGAGCGGGATGGTGATGAACCCACCGCCCACCACGCACCGGGCAGTGTGTTCCAAAAAATTTCCCTCGGTCTGCTGGTTGTTGGGTGGTTTGTTCACCTAGCCGCAACGATTCTTCGGGGTATTGCCGGTAACCGTGTGCCATGGGCAAACATGTTCGAGTTTGGCTTGACCGCCACCTTGCTCATTGTTGCGGTGTATGTGGGCTCACTTTTCTGGCGTGACCTGGGTTATTTAGCCGCCTACGTCACAGGGTTCAATGTTTTGGCGCTCGGCATTGTCACCGTGAATTTTTATGTTGACGTTGTCCCGTTGCCCCCCGCACTGCAATCGGTGTGGCTGGTGCTGCACGTGTTTGTGGCAAGCCTCGCCACAGCGTTCTTTGGTTTAGCCGCTGGGCTGTCAATTTTCCAGCTGGTTCGAGCACGCTTTGATGCTCGCTCGGCCGGAACACCGAGACTTTTGACCACCCTCCCCACCGCCACAACGCTGGAGTCGTTGGCTTTTCGGCTCAACGTGATCGGTTTTGTGTTCTGGACGTTCACCCTTGTTGCTGGAGCTATCTGGGCGGAAAGGGCCTGGGGTCGCTACTGGGGCTGGGATGTTAAAGAAGTCTGGACGTTCATCATCTGGGTGATCTTTGCCGGATACATTCACGCCAGAGCAACCCGAGGCTGGCGAGGAAACCGCTCAGCCTGGTTGGGCCTGATTGGTTTCGGGGCGGTGTTGTTCAACTACTCGGTGGTGAACATCGCCTTCACCGGTCTGCACTCCTACTCAGGTCTCTAAGAGACACTCAGCTGACATCACCTAACCGGTCGTAGACCCGGCGGAGCCGGTCATGCCACCACACTTTTCGCTCATCATCGGCTCGGTATTTTTTGAGTTTTCTGGGGTCGAGAACCGGCGGGGTGACGGGAATAGCACCGTCGCTGTGAGTCAAAGACTGGGTGACCACATCGCCCTGAAACAGGGTGAGTGTTCCAAGCCCAGCGTCCTCTTCGTTGCCCACTAATCCTGCCAGGAGGGCTTGTAAATGGACGGCGTGGGCAATACCCACACTTGTTTCCAGCCCGGACGACACCACCGTCGAAATATTTGCATTGCGCGCTTTGCGCGCAATCTCCAGGCAGTTGGTGATGCCGCCCAAGGGGTTTACCTTGAGGATGATGAGATCGGCGGAGTCATGGTCAATGATGTCGTGGATGTCGCCGCCTTTTCGAAGGCTCTCATCGGCAGCAACGCGAATACCTGTCCCCTGCAGGCGACGCTTGAGTTTGGCCATGTTGTCGAGGGTTTTCACGGGCTGTTCGACATAGTCAATGTCGAACGCCCGAAACATGAAGAGGTTGTTTTCTGCTTCCGCCACCTCCCAGGCGCCATTCGCATCCAAACGAATGGCCACATCAGGACCGACCAGTTCTCGAACTGTCGATATTCGGCCCAGGTCGTCGATGGTGGTCTGGCCTGGTTCGGCCACTTTAATTTTTAACGAATTCACACCCTGAAACTTTTTGATCAGCGCCGGAAGCCCCGAGACGTCAACGGCGGGAATAATGCCGTTGATGCGGATGTCTTTAAGGTGACCGGGGATGGGGGGTAAGTCGGTGGCGAAACCCTGTTCCAGTGCCGAGGCCAACCACGAGGCAGCTTCCAGGTCGTCGTATTCGGGAAAAGCAGCCCACTCTGCAGGACCATTATCGCCCTCAAAGATCATTGTTTCTCGGTGGCTGAGCCCTCGAAACTCTTGGCGCAGCGGAATACTCACCACGTGAGAGTTGCCGATGAGGTCTTCAACTGAGGGGATGCCCTGCGCCATGGTCACAGTGTGACAGAATTTGCAGGCCTTAGGCTGTTCTCATGTCACATTCTGTCTCTGAACTTTTCGACCACACGCTCTGGCGTGAGGTCGAGGGGTTTGAGTCATTGACAGATATCACCTACCACCGGGCTCAGAATGCCGGTGTTGTTCGCATCGCTTTCAATAGGCCAGAGGTGAGAAACGCCTTCAGGCCACACACCGTCGACGAGCTTTACCGCTCCCTCGACCACGCCCGGCTCGACACCACGGTGGGGGTGGTGTTGCTGACGGGCAATGGGCCCAGTGCCAAAGATGGTGGCTGGGCGTTTTGTTCTGGCGGCGACCAACGAGTGCGCGGTGTTGACGGTTACCAGTATGACGAAGGCGGAGCACCAGCCGGCGCTGGCCGACTGCACATTTTGGACGTGCAACGCCTGATCCGGTTCATGCCCAAAGTGGTTATCGCCGTTGTCCCAGGCTGGGCCGCCGGCGGCGGACACAGTCTGCATGTTGTCTCAGACTTGACCATTGCCAGTAGCCAACACGCCCGGTTCAAGCAAACAGATGCGAGCGTGGGATCTTTTGACGGTGGCTATGGCAGCGCGTATTTGGCGAAAATGATTGGCCAAAAACGCGCCCGTGAAGTGTTCTTCCGTGCTGCTGAATATTCTGCGGACGAGATGGTGCAGATGGGTGCTGTCAACGCTGCCGTCCCGCACGAAGAACTAGAAACGGTCGCCTACCAGTGGGCGCTGGATATTCTTCGCCAAAGCCCCACAGCAATCAGAATGCTGAAGTTTGCCTTCAACCTGACAGATGACGGTTTGGTCGGGCAACAAGTTTTTGCCGGAGAAGCGACCCGCCTCGCCTACGGCGGGCCGGAGGCTCAAGAAGGCAGGGACGCGTTCCTACAAAAACGCGACCCCGACTGGTCTGACACCCCCTGGCAGGTATAGGAATGTCGACAACCAGACCACTGGTCGTGGTTGACGCCACCGACCCGTTTGCCGTCATGCAAGCACTCCGGCTGGCCCTCTTCCACGACGGTCCAGCAGTTCTCCCCCGGTTGGGGGGAGCGCAAGATACTCGCACCGCACCGTTTGACGTCCCGTCCGAGGCCGCAGTGGTGATTGAAACCAGCGGCACCACCGGCAAACCCAAACGCGTCTGGTTATCCGCCGATGCACTGAAAGTTTCCGCCCAGAGTCACCTCGACGCTTTAGGGGGGGCCGGGGTGTGGTGGTTGGCTCTGCCGACGTCCTACATTGCCGGGGTGCAGGTGCTCACAAGAAGCCTTCTCGCCGGCTTATCGCCGATTGTTCATCCTCCTGGGCCGTTTGGCCCGGCAAGTTTATTGGAGGTGGAGTCGGAGCTTCGGGCGGCGAAGAAAACATCGCCGGTCTACTCGGCGATGGTTCCCGCACAAATGCAGCGGTTAGTCGATGCGGCGCAGTCTGATTCTTCTGTTTCAGACGCACTGATGTTGTTCGATGCAGTGTTGGTGGGGGGGCAGGCCATACCGCAGCGGTTAGTGGATGGTGCTGCGGGATTGGGCGTTCGCGTGATTCGCACCTACGGCTCGGCTGAAACAGCGGGCGGGTGTGTGTGGGACGGGGAACCGCTTGCCGGTGTCACGGTTGGAGAGGTGGATGGTCGTTTAGCTGTTGCGGGGAAGATACTGGCAGGCGGTTACGTCGATGACCCGGTCGTGACTGAAAAACGTTTTGTGGTTGTTGACGCAGTCCGCTGGTATGTGACAGACGATCAGGGTGTTGTTCACCCCGACGGAACGGTGCGTGTGGTTGGCCGGGTGGACGACGTCATTGTTTCCGGGGGGAAGAAAGTATCCCTCGCGGAAGTCGAGCGCATTCTGGTTGACGAGCTCGGGTGTGCGCAGTGCGTCGTCACAGCGGGGAGTCACGACGAGTGGGGCCAAGTGCCCGTTATTGTCGGCCCTCACGGGGTAGACCTCGATAACGTTCGAGCTGTTATTGGCGCCAAGCTTGGCCCGCAAGCCCGACCTGACCGTTTCGTATTGGTGCCAGAAATTCCCCTGCTGGCCAGTGGGAAACCAGACCGGGTGGCTATTTCGACGTTTGTTTCCCCGTAGGCACAACTACACTTGGTGCGTGCCCGGCGAAATGAACACTCCCACCACCACCCTTGTTCAGTGGGTTCATGGGGCGAGGCTTCGGACACTTCCCCTCGCTTTTGCCCCGGTTGTTTTGGGTTCGGCGTCGGCCGTGTTGTATCGAAGTTTTGACCCGGTCATTGCGCTGCTGGCTCTTGCCGTTGCCCTGGGGCTTCAAATTGGTGTCAACTATTCCAACGACTACTCAGACGGTGTTCGAGGAACAGACGCACACCGTGTTGGACCGGCGAGGCTCACCGGCTCCGGTGCGGCACCCCCACAGACAGTGTTGGCGGTTGCCGCCGTGTTCTTCGCCCTCGCCGGTGTTGCGGGTGTCGTGATTGTGGTGTTGACCGGCGAGTGGTGGTTACTCGGTGTCGGGGCACTTGCCCTTGTCGCCGCCTGGTTTTACACCGGAGGCAAGCGACCCTACGGGTACCGAGGCTTGGGAGAGTTAGCCGTCTTCGTCTTCTTTGGACTTGTTGCCACCATGGGAACCGCGTATGTTCAGGTCGGCTTTGTGCCCTGGGAGACGTGGTTGACAGGATCTGCGGCAGGGTTTTTTGCCGTCGCGGTGTTGATGGAAAACAACCTGCGAGACATTGAACAAGACGCGGTCGCGGGAAAGAAAACTTTGGCCGTCATTGTCGGCGACAAGACGACAAGAATTTTGACCGTCGTGGCCCTCGGCGTTCCCTACCTGATTCTTGCCCTACTGTCGCCACTTTTCTTCTTCGCCCCGTATGTGTTCATCACCTTGCTGCTGGCCGGGCCGACGGCGTTTATTGTGTTGACCGCAAAAACACCCAAAGAGTTGGTGCTCAGCTTGCAGCTGAGCTCTGTCAACGCTTTGGTGTTTGCCGTCGGGTTAGCTCTCGCCATCGCGTTCTAGCACTGGCCATGACGGCACAAAAAGCTGTGATGGGGGCAGCGGTGAAGGGCTATTTGCCGTCTAAGGCGTGGTCTTCCGCCTCAGCGTCAGGGTCTGTGGTGTCTTTTTTGCGGCGTTGAACTTTCTCACCGAGCTGTTTGGCCATTTCTTGGCGTTGGTCCCAAAAAAAGATGTAACTGGC
>SKHB01000082.1 GCA_007117135.1 Microbacteriaceae bacterium
AGAGCCCACCCCCAACAAGACCACACCCAATGACACCACCCCGCCGCCTGGGCGAGATGAGGTGGGGGAGCCAAACTTCCCCGATGACCCCTTGCAATAGCCTCAGGAAGTTGTTGCCTTGATGCAGTGTTCGGGTCGAGAAGTGAGACGATAGGAACATGAGTTTCTTCCCCAGCGCTTCTCGGTTTGAGGAGATGGTTGCTCATCGCGAGCACCTACATCGCAACCCCGAGGTGGGTATTGAGCTACCTGACACTCACCGGTACGTGAGGTCTGCGCTGGAGGGCCTCGGACTCAAGGTTGAGGGCGGCCCAGGGGTGGGTCTTGCGGCGAAGATTCCGGGCGCAGACCCTGAAGCGAGACCAATCGTTTTTCGTGCCGATATGGATGCCTTGCCAGTTGACGAAGATACAGGGGAGACATTTTCTTCGCAGCGACCTGGGGCAATGCACGCCTGCGGGCACGACCTCCACACAGCCGCCCTATTAGGGATTGCGGCTGATCTTCTAGACCAGCCGGCCAGGCGGGATGTCGTTGTGGCGTTCCAGCCGGGGGAGGAATCAGACCGGGGAGCTATCAAAACCCTGGAACTCGACCTCTTGAAGATTGACAACGTTGATACTTTTGCCATCCACGTAAATGCCATTGTTCCTGTCGGTTCTTACCTTTACAGCAGGGATACGTTCATGGCGTTCGGGGACTGGTTTAGAGTCAGCTTTTCGGGGGACGGAGGACACGCGTCAGCACCGGAAAGGGTAGGGAGCCCCATCCGAGCGGGCGCCCAATTCTCCGAGGCACTCGTGAATCACGCTAAGTCGTTGAGCCGCCCTGATGCCAGAGTCGTTGCCACAACAACAGAGTTTCTTTCTGGTAATACAGTCAACGTTATTCCGGCTGTCGGGTCACTCCGAGGAACAATACGCACAGTGACCCAAGAGCAGAGGGACAAGATCATTGAGGCGATTCGCAACGAAGCGGAGCGCGTTGCCGCGCAGAATCGTCTGCATGCCGAGGTCACCATTACGGAGGGATACCCGGCAGTGGTGAACCACGAGCTTTTTGTGCAAGATGTGCTTGACCGGGCGGCAAGTGGCGTAGTCGGGGAATTTGGTGAGATGGACCACCCGTCGATGGTCATCGAAGACTATTCCTACTTTTTGTCACGCTGGCCAGGAGCGATGCTCTACGTTGGCGCTGCTGTGGGTGACACTCCATCATTTAATCACTCGGCCACAGCACGCTTTTCAAACGAGGCGTTGCGATACAGCTTCCAACTCTTCAGATTGCTTGCCCCGCCGGTCTAGTGAGAGGGGGTGACACTGGGGCGTCCAAGTGTCAAATCTTCTGGGGCGAGTTGTGTGACTTGAGCTCCATGCAATGTTGTGGTCCACGCAGCAAAGTTGCAGGCAAACTGGGCCGCGTCTTCAAGGGGGTGACCGGCATTCACTCCGGCAACAAGTGCGGCGCAGAAGGCGTCCCCTGCGCCACTGGAGTCGACCGTGTCAACGGCGGGCGCCGACACCGCAACAGCGTCCCCGGACGGTCCTTTGGGGAACACCAGGGCTCCGTCGCTTCCCAACGTGACAACAATTTGCGCATCGACGGTAAGCGTCCTGACGCACTGGGTAACCTCCTCGATGGTCTGGGGGAGGGGAGCATTAGCGAGCCCGGCTAATTCGGTGCGATTCGGCACCAAGATGTCTGCCCGGGCAATGATGTCGTCAAGCAGGGCGGAGGGCTCTGGCATCGGAGCAGGATTGACCACAACGCGGGCATCGCCCGCGGTGAGGGCAGCGTATGCGGCATCTAGAGGAACCTCAAACTGGACCAACACGTATCCGTTATTCGAAGCGGCAAGAGTCTGAGTAACGTGCTGTGGGGTTAGAGCAAAGTTAGCTCCGGGGTGTACCACGATGGAATTCTCGCCGTCAGAGGCCACCACCACCACGGCGGAGCCGGTGGGCGCTTGTGATGTTGTCGTTACTGACCCACAGTCGACACCGAGGTTTTCCAAGTGACTGACAAGACTTTCCCCGCGGTCATCATTGCCGACACACCCAACAAATCGGACAGGTTGCCCCAGTGCCGCCAGAGCCGCTGCCTGGTTCGCCCCTTTGCCGCCGGGGGCGTCGAAGCGCCCGTGCGCGAGAATGGTCTCACCCTGTTGGGGAAGGGTTGCGACGTGATAGGTGACATCGGAGTTCACCGAACCGACGACAGTAATGTCCTGAGTTTTCATGAGTTTTTTTGTCCCAGTGAATCGATGGCATTCAAGACCAGGTCCCAGTAGGCGTCCCTGTCCAGCCCTATTGCCACATCGGCATTTGGTTCATTGCCGAAACGATTGTGAAGGTCGGTAATTGTTTCCCCGCGTGACCACTTTCCCTCCAGTTCGACGGCGAGGAAGGTCCGCTGCCAGGTAATCAGGTCAGGGTTTATCAAAGCAGCAATAGTGCACGGGTCGTGGACGGGAGGAGCCTCAAAACTCCACACCTGGTTGTAGGAGTTTCCAAAAAACCCCATCCACTCAGCACTTGTTTGGCCGACAACGTGGTCCATGGCTCGCATTCGCTCCACCACATCTGGGACGGCGAGCGCCTGATGGGTGAGGTTTAGCCCCACCATTCTCAGGGCAACACCCGAGTCGATGACTTCTTGTAATGCCTCCGGGTCGGCAAAGGTGTTGAACTCGGCGGAGGGTGTGTGGTTACCCCGCTCAGTCGATCCGCCCATGAAGATAACCTCACGGATGCGAGGCGTGACAGCTGGGTGGTTGCGAAAGAGCTGCGCCAAGTTTGTCATGGGCCCGGTGATCACCATGGTGACCGGGGTGGCGCTTGCCTCCAACACGTCTTTCATCAATGTCACAGCATCCCGCTCGTCAAGTGCGAAAGCTGGAGCTGGCATTGCTGGCCCGTCAAGGCCGCTCTCTCCGTGGACATAGTTTCCGAGCTCGAGTTCTTGCACGAGCGGACCAGCCGCACCTTTCGCAACGGGAACATCATGCTCCCCGGCGAGAGTGAGAATTTGGAGGGCGTTTCTTGTCGCGTCATCAATCGAACAGTTGCCAAAACAGGTGGTGACGGCTTTCAGGTCAATTTTTTCAGATGCGACAGCGAGAAGGATCGCTACAGCATCATCGTGACCCGGGTCGCAGTCGAGGATGATGGGGAGGGCGGAATCAGCGGAGGTCATATTAGGAGGCCTTCTCCCCTGCTAGCCAGTTGATCATCCCGGCCATGAGGGGCTGGAACCCTTTCCATTCAACAAAGTCTTTGGGACACCAGTGAGGTCCAATGTCACTTGTCCACACCAAGCTGCGCCCCTTTCCGGGGGTCGCTGTGGCGATGAGGACATCGTCACCAACAGTGGCGTGCACAACAGCGTCACTCTTTGCGAACACCCGGTTGTATCCCAGGAGGTAAGGAGCGGAAGCATCTACGAGGGCCCCCAACTCGCCGTGAGCAGCCGCCACAGCGGCGCCCGCTGATGCTTCGACACGGTCGTCATAGTCGGACATGGTCACCGGCAATACGTCGGTAATCGCAGAGCGGGCAAAATTTGCTCGCGCTTGGAATCCCTGGAAACTCAGATACCCGCCGGCCATCATGAGTCCGCCGCCGTCACGGTTCCACTGGGCTAGCGTCGCTAGACGGTCGGGGCTGGCTTTCCCCTCTAACCACGTTTCTGGGGGGAGCTGGAAAGAGTTCGCACCAATGTCCGATAACACCACAACGTCGTATGCGGCCAATTCGTCTGCAGTTTTCGGAAAGTCTTGGGGGATATCGTGAGCCGCCATGTGGTGGACGTCAATGCCGTGTGCGGAGAGTGCCGCGATGTAGTCGTCCGCTCCCGAGTGGAATGTGGTGCTGGTGAAACTGTCGAAGCCTTTGTAGTGGGTGGCCTCAGATATCCAGGTTTCTCCAGCGAGCAGGACCCTAGTCATGGTGATTCTCCTTTGCTATGTCGAACAGGTGTCGAGGATTGTGAATTGTTAGGGCGTCGATGAGGGCGTCATCAGCACCCAGGCGCTTGAGCCGGGGAATGAAGAACTGCAAGATATGCCCGAAGCCTGGACCACCGTAGGCTCGCAGGAGACTCTTCATAAAAATGTCTTGTGACATGAGCAGACGGTCGGCGTGCCCCGCGTCACACAGTGCCAACAGGTTGAGCGCGTTGTCCTCATCGCTCGGGCATTGGACGCCCTGGTCGGCGTAAAAAACTTCCATGCCGATCATGTCGTATTGAATCCACGCCCCACGACGGGCGAGGGAGGTCTGGTAGTCCAGGTCGGAACCGGAGGGCCCCATGTGGCACAACACCACATGGTGAGGGTTCACCCCGCAGGATTCGACAATGTCAAGAACATCGTGGCCCAATCGGAACCAACCCGGCAGATGAACTTGCATGGGTAAACCGGTGGCGACTTGGGCAATACACGCCGCTTCGAGACTTTTTCGTTCCGCGGGGGTGAAATCTGCGGAGACCCCTATTTCACCGATAAACCCCGGCCTCACCCCGTCGACCCCGTCGGTGAGATCCCGGAGGATAATCTCGGCAATGTCGTCGGTTCCCAACGCTTTAATCTCGTCTGGTTGGGAGCTGTCAAGATAAAAACCTGTTCCGGCGACAATGGTGACCCCGGTTATTTTTGAAATGTCGCGCAAGACGGGCAGGTTTCGGCCGATGCTCACGGAGGTGGCATCGAGAATGGTTTGGCCGCCTAACCGGCGGAAATAGTCCACCTCGCGGATGGCAAGGTCGACATCATCCATAAAACAGTTATCGATATTCCCGAAAGGGTCCTGTCTCAACTCCCACAGAATGTCCATCGAGACGGGTGCATTGGCGTAGCTCTCGGCATCGAGAAGTTGTGTCGATGGGGTATGCCAGGAACGAACGTCGTTGATGATGTGTTCGTGGGGTAGGCACACACCCAACTCGGTGGAATCGATAGGTCCTGTGACTGTGTGGACGGTGGTCATGCTTTCCGCCGTTGGAAACGATCAACCGCGCTTTGGTTGAGCAGCATGGCGATGATCAAAATCACACCCTGGGTAATGGGAACCCAAAACACGTCAACACGAAGCAAGACTAAGCCGTTTGCAATAATGCCCAGCGTGAGGGCGCCAATGAGGGTTCCCAGTACAGAACCCCGACCGCCAAGAAGACTCGTTCCGCCGAGGACTACGGCGGTGATGACTTCAAGCTCAAACAGGGTTCCCGAGTTGGAGGAACCGGTGGCAAGTCTTGCCGCAATCAGGACACCCGAGATTCCGGCGAACAGGCCGGTCAGCATCAGCGTCGCTGCCAGAACGCGTTTCACGTTGACACCTGAGCGACGGAGTGCTTCTGCGTTAGACCCAGCGGCAACAACGTATCGGCCAAAACGGGTTTGGGTGAACAAGTACCAGCCAAAGAACACGGTGATAAGCGCAATCCAGGTGGGAATGAAAATGCCCAGGAACTTTCCTTGCCCCAACCACAACACCCAGTCGACGGTAATTTGGGTGCTGTAGCCCTGGGTAATCAGCAGGGCTGTGCCCCGAAGAGCAATCAGCGCTGCGAGGGTGACAATAAAAGCGGGAAGCTTCCCGTAGGCCGCAAGGACACCATTGATGAGACCTGCGCTCAGACCAATGAGGAGTGTTGCTGCCACGGCAAACAGCGGATTTCCGTTTTCTAAGAAAATGGCCAACGCCGAAGCGGTCAGGCCAATGATTGACCCCACAGACAGGTCAATTTGGCCGGTGGTGATAACGAGAGTCATCATCGTGGCGACGATAATTGTTGGGGCGATTTGCCGGCCCACGTTCACCAAGTTCTCGGTGGTGAGGAACGCGTCAGTTTGGATGCTGAAGAACGCGAAGAGCAGGATAAAAACACCGAGGATAGAAATTATGTTGAAGTGACTGGTGAGGAACTCAAATAGTGGGGTGCCGTGGGTCCGGCGGGAGTCCTCTGGGTGCTGTTCTTTAGCGCTCACGTTAGTTTCCCATCATTGCTTGCACGAGACCGGTGAGGTCGGTTTCTTTGGGATCAAGTTGTTTCCACACTGCGCCCTCATAGAGGACAACGAGTCTGTCAGCGACTTCGAAGAGGTCCTGAAGCCGATGGGTAATGAGAATTACGGACACGCCACGTTGTGAAATATCACGAACCAGTTGCAACACTGTTTCGACCTCTTTGGCAGCGAGAGCCGCGGTGGGCTCGTCGAGAACAAGAACTTTCGGGTCGAAGGTCACCGCGCGAGCAATCGCAATGGCTTGCCGCTGACCACCAGAGAGGGTTCCGACCAGTTGGTTGGTTCTTTTGATGCGAATGTGAAGGCGCTGAAGGTACTCCAGAGCTTCTTTATGCATTTTTTGGTGGTCCAGTTTGCGGGTGAAGGGGTGGTAAATCTCGCGGCCCAAGAATAGGTTCCCTGCAACGTCGATGTCGTTACATAAGGCCAGGTCTTGGTAGACCATCTCAATTCCCTGCTTGCGGGCTTCTTTGGGGCCAACCTTGTCCAACGCCACCCCGTCGATGAGCATTTGGCCGGAGTCTGGAACTTCAGCTCCAGCGAGCATCTTCATGAGCGTTGACTTTCCCGCTCCGTTATCTCCAACGAGGCCGACCACCTCACCGGGAGCAATTTGGAGGGTGACCCCGCGAAGCGCCTCAATGGCACCGAAGCTCTTTTTTATGTCGATCATCTCGACGCGAGCTGTTGTGGTGTCTGTTGCTGCTGTCACGGGGTCACCTTTCCTGATTTATTTCACTTAACCGGCTGAGGGGAAGATCTCGCGGTAGGGGTCCACATTGTCAACGGTCACGATGTCAATCGGAACGTCAATGAATCCCTGAGGCGCTGCTCCACCAAGCAAGGCAAAAATTTCCTTGACGGCTTCGATTCCCTCAGTGAATGGGTCCTGCTGGACCACGGCGATAACGGTACTGGAGTCGAGTCCAGCAATTACCTCTGAGGTCAGGTCCCATCCGATGACCTTGGTGTCAGAGTTGGGTCCCAGACCAGCCACAACACCGACGGTTGCGGGCTCACCGGTGGTGTAGATGAAGTCGAGACCTGGCTGAGCGGTCAGAAGGTCGGTGGCCGCAGTGGCTGCCTGCTCCTGAACGTTGTCACCAGAAACGCTCTGCGTGAATTCTGCGCCTGCCGCGTCAACGACGGCACGGAAGGAATCCTCGCGCAGGTTCTGGATGAACGAGTTGCGGGCGCCTACAACACCGTAGGTGCCGTCAGCGTATCCGTTGTCAACAACCCACTGGCCAATTTGAGCACCGGCGTTCTCGTTGTCCACGCCAACGAAGGTGTCATAGTTTCCATCTTCGAGCTTCGCGTCAACAGCAATCACCTTGATGCCGGCGGCCATTGCTGCTTGGACTCCAGGGAGGACTCCGTTCACGTCAATAGCAACAACGATAAGCCCCGTCACTCCTTGAGTGATGAAGTTCTCGATGTCGTTAGCCTGCTTGGAGGAATCGTTGTTGGCGTTGGCGATGGTGAGTTCACAGCCAACTTCCGCTGCGGCCTGCTCGGCCCCACGGTTCATTTCGGTGAAGAAGGCAGCGGTCTGGTTAATCTGAACCATTCCGATGACGCAGTCAACTGCTGCGCTAGCCTCTCCGGTAGTTTCCTCGGTAGGAGCGACAGGTTCGGGAGTGGTTGTTTCACTCCCTGCCGCGCACCCAGCGATGGTTAGTGAAAGTGCTGCTGCGGCCGCGAGGGCCCCCAGTTTCTTTCGTGTGATTGTCATTTTTGCTCCTGACATTTGTCGGGTCTGGTAATCGATTACCAGCTTGTTCGGCCAGAATACTTTCTCTTCGTGTTTTGCGCTAGAGCTATGTCTCTGCAGAAGATAACATTTTGAAATCAAAAGGGGAGGTCGTGGTGAAGAAAGTCAACTCACGATCCATTACAGTTTTGGACGTGGCGCGGCATGCAGGCGTTTCGACGGCCACTGTGTCACGTGCTCTCACGGGCTCTCGACCAATGTCCGAACAACTGAGAGACCGCGTGAGGGCATCTGCCACCGAGCTTGGCTACCAGGTCAACCTCGTGGGGAGAGCGTTGCGCAAACAGCGGACCTCAACTCTTGGTCTGGTGATTCCCGATCTGGAAAACCCGTTCTTTTCCTCTCTTGCGCAACAGGTCTCCCGTCGATTCACTCTGACTCAAGTTGATGTTCTAGTCGCCAGTTCGGATAACGATATATCCCTTGAGCGGCGCGCCGTCGAGTCATTCCTGGGGAGGCAAGTTGATGCCATTGTGGTGATCCCCGCTGATGAAGTCGAAAGCAGCGCAACCCTCGA
>SKHB01000054.1 GCA_007117135.1 Microbacteriaceae bacterium
AAGAGTTCGAAACCAGCAAGCGTATGTCAAAGGGTTGGCCGCCAAAATTCTTGATACCAATGTGATTGCTGACTCACAGAGAATTAAGTCACTGTTTCAAGCCGTTAGCCCCTACTTTGCCAGGGATGAGGCGCTTACCGCTGATTTGATTATTCGAATTGGCGGGTCGCTTAGAGGCGTCACCTCAGACGACATCATGTTTTTCACCATGCCTAACCTGGGAACTGGAACCAGGGGCGGTCAAAGTGTTGTGGTGGTGGACTTTGATGAGGTGGACGTGATTAAGGGGCTGCTGACAGACGACAGGTTGCAGGACTACGACCCCTCCTCCTAAAGAGCAGGAGTCGATGCGACCCGCGCAAGAGAAAGCCGATATGGCAACGAAAGACTCGTTCTCCACTTCCTGACAATCTGAATTCTGTCTCTGCTTACCTTGCTGTCAATGGGGTCAGTTACTTCCGTCAACACTTGACCCCGCAATTCAGGGGAGCCTAAGCGAATCAATTTCCGCTTTAGTAAACGTTTCCCAGTTATTTCCGGCTAAACCAACAATCGGCTGGTTGTCTCGATAGAGGTCAACTTGAAATACGATCCACGACCAGTTGTCTGTGGCGGGGAAGGGGAATTCGTCAAAAGCGAAGCTCACCGACGTTCGTGACGTCACCCATTGGGAGAGAATCTCGTTATTCGGGTCGACCACAAAACCGTCGCCATCCATGCAGTCTTCGGGAATGGCTCGGTCTCCGGAGATGTTGTCACCATCGGGAAAACAAACAGTGAAAATGTAGGGGGTATCAGCTGGGGGAGGATAAAAAGGTTCGTTCCACGAGAAATTAATTCTCTTGTCTTGGCCGGTGCCTGTGACTGAATAGTCCAACGTGATCCGCTTGTGGGCGTAGGACTTCACCAGCTTATTGCCGTCTATGCTTTCGCCAACGGCAACGATTGCGTCAATTGACTCATCTAGGTCAAACTCTGTCTGAGCTATTCCGTCAGAGTCTGCGATTACCCGGTTGAATTGAATCGGGCCAGGGTAGAAGTAGAAACGAACGAGGCTCCCCGGAGCAAACGTCGGCTCACCCCACGACTGAATGCTTCCGAGAACACTGCCATCAACAACATCACCGTCAGCGCCGAGCCCCGTGGGGTAATCAGTGATATCCGCTAAGAACTGTGGGGCTTCAAACTGGGCCCGCCATTCAGTGAAGGTGACGGTGTATGTCGTGCCGTCCCACTCGAATTCCCCGGTAACGTCTCCGGTGGTGGCGCTGAAGGCATCGACATTGTCGATCAGCCAGGTAATCGCGCCATCACCGTCGTCATCTGGGTCAACGACAGCTACCACTGGGACGTCTATTGATTCCACGAGGAGAGCTCCCGGAGACACAAGTGGCGAGACACCATCAAAGTTGACTACAAAATACGTGTTCGCCACTCCCTCTCCAGGAACCCAGGTGCCAGACGTGACGCTAATTGTTTCCTCTGTGGTGGCGGGTCCAAAGCGAACCGGAGCAGAGGTTGTCTCGTAGGCGTACCACTTGGTGTTGTGGCCTCCTGCCCTCAGAGTTACTCTCAGGTCGCACCCAAGTAAATCTTCTGTCAGGTGGAGCCAGGGAAGCGGATTGTTGGGCGTTCCCAGTACTGTGGGCTGCTGCTGCCCTGGGCGCTGGCACGTCCAGGTCCACGTTCTATTGAGAATTGGCCCCAGCCCGGCCACGCTGCGGTCATCCGATAGAGGGCTTATTCTGTCGCCGACAATCCAGCCGAGATCCCCCCGCTGCGGGTCATTTATTGCATCCGTGTTGACCATTCCCAGTGGTGTGACGGACCAAATCAGGCCAGGGAAGGCAAAATTTCTCTCGATAAACACGAGGGGGTCTGATTCATCCGTCCACAGCGGCTGCGACCTCCATGTGTAATCGTCGAAATCTGGGTGGCTCAACACAACATTGGCCCAGTGCTCACCCATTTCGGTGATAAGGACACTTTCACCGGTGGCCCCACTGATTGGCGACCCGACACGACCGACTGACCCTGACCTGAACCACTGAAGGGACGTCACCGACCAGCCTGAGGGTTCATCGACCGTCACAGAGAGGCTTTCTCCGATAAGCACGAGACTCTCTACTCCGCGCTCAGTCTTGAGACCTTCGGGGTAGGGCGATGAGACGCTGAGAGTCGGTGCTGGTAAGCCCATGAACACCGTTTCAGCAGAAACCCCAACGGGTTGGGTGAATGTTCCCGTAACGGTGTGTGGGTGGAAACCCTGACCCGACAAAGTGATGACGACTTCCAGCATCCCAAATCGAGCACCCTCTGCCAAAGTGATTTGCGACGCTGTCTCTCCCGCAATCGGCTCACCGTCTAGAACCCATTGGTAGCTGAGTGTTCTTCCCACCATCCACGACTGCTGTGGAACTGTCGTGCTCAGCCCCACAAAAGGTTCAGCGTCGATAACAAACTCCGCTGGAACTCCCTGCATCTCTTGCAATGCAACACCTGATGGGCCAAGTTCAATCACCCGGTCAACAAGAAGTGGCCCAGAGGCATGGATGCGAACCGATATCACTGAGCCGGTATCGGCTGTGGTTGTTTGGTACCAGGGCATCGTTGCACTGCTGATGGGGCTACTGTTTCGCAACCATTGGTAAGAAACAGTCGGATTATCGAGAGGGCTGTTCCAGTTTTCTGGCTCCGTGCCTGTTGCCGACAGTACGTCGCCGACAACCAGGCGGGAGCTCACCGCATCGGTTCCAGAGGTCTCGTTCCAGAGCCCGGCGGTTGCTGGGATTTGGAGTTCGAACACCATGGGCACCGCAGAAGGGGTTACTAGCAAGCGGTTTAGCTCGACAGGTTTCCAAACGGCGCCCCACGACGCGCGAGACCATCCGGCGCTGTTCCTTGCTCGGGTCTCAAGACTGTAGGACATTCCGTTGATGAGCCCCGTGATGGTGCACCCCTCAGCCAACACTCCCCGGCTAACCCGGGCAGTGCATGTCCGAGTCGACGCTCTTCCTTCAGGGACAGCACGAACCTGAACCTCAACAACTCCTGCACCGCGGTTGACTTCTCGCGTCAAGAACGTGTCACCCCAGTCAACACTAAGGCGGCGGTCTCCAGGAGTTGAGGTCATGTTCCCGTTTGTGGCAGCTGCGATCAGTGGAGTCGTAAATGGTGTGGCGGGGCGGTTTCCTGTCACCCAATCAGAAGACCCCTGCGTATTGCGTGCATTCACCCGGTAAACCGTCGACTCACCCCAGGTGAGACCCTCACGGTGTTGACACACACGTTGACGCGACGTCAGAGCATCACACCCTGACACTGTCTGCCATTGACTTCCAACTGTTTGATACTCAACAGCGTAAGTCGGGGGCGCCCCACCATCATTAGCAGGCTGCGCCCACCGAATCTCAACAAAGTTCGCACGCTCCCGAACATTCACCGACCGGACAACAGTTGGTGCAACAGGAACCGGAGTGCGATCCACCCGGCTCACATCACTCACCGACCACGCAGACCACCCCGCAGCATTCCGCGCCCGAACCTCTAAACGATACGACAGCTCATTAACCAACCCCGTGATCGTGCACCCCTCAGCCAACACACCACCACGCTGATTTACCGTGCAGGTTCGTGTCGAGCCTCGAGCTTCAGGAACAGCACGAACCTGAACACTCACCACCGAAGCACCCCGTTGGACCTCAGGGCCTGTGATGTCGGCGGGGAGAAGGACAGAAAGTGCTCTGTTTCCGGGACTGGAAGACACGCTGGATGCTGCGGAGGTGTCTGGCGCACCAATTGATGACCATGAAAGCTGTGTCTCAATAACCCGCCCCACGGCGTCAGTCACCCGAATGCCGGCTTGCCCGCTGCCGTGCCCGGACACTGTTCCGGCGATTCTGCCCGCAGAGGTCACACTGAGCCCAGGTGGCAGAGATCCCGAAGAGACTGAATAAACCAGCGGAGATCTCCCCCCTCTCACCGAAATAGCAGAGTTCAGCGACCGCCCAATTCTGAGGTTGTTCAGGTTAGGGGTTCTCAGTTGCGACAACTGAGCCCCCTCAAGAAAAAGGGTGTTAGCTAAACGATTTGGTGAGCCTGGCCCAGGGTCTGACACAACCCCCGAAAGGGCGCCGTTCGTTAACGCCCGCTTGACTGTTGCGGGATTTGCCCGCCGATTTGTTTGCAAATATCGAGCAGCTAGACCGGCGACGTGGGGCGCTGCCATTGATGTTCCATCCATGGCAGTCCGGCCCCCGGTAAATGCGTCAGCTGAAACAACATCGACGCCTGGAGCAAACACGTCAACGCAGGAACCAAAATAAGACCAATGTGCGCGGGTATCGAAACGATTCGTTGCCGCAACGGTGATGGCCTCGGGTGCCCGGGCGGGTGAAACAGTGCAGGCGGACTGGGCCGACTGCCCTGGGCGAGCATTTCCCGCTGCAGCAACAACGGTGATTCCCTGGCGGCTCAGCCAACGAACGTCGTCATCTAGCCAGGGGTCGGCTGGGCCGCCAAGGCTCAGGTTCATTACTGCTGGCGGTTTTCCATTCCTCACCCAGTGGTCGCGCGCATCGAGCATCCCCAGAAAAAGATCCAAGTCGTCAAACCCGGCGCACAAGTCCCGCCACAGTGTGCCAGATAGGCGGATGGACACGAGACGAGCGCCACTTGCCACTCCCAGGGTTTGCCCTGCGGCGGTTCCGGAGACGTGAGTTCCGTGACCGTCGCAGTCCCGCGGATTAACGGAAGATCATACACTGAGGGCCTCAGTTCGACTCGGCGGAAATTCAGAGGTGTTGGTTGCGTCAAGACCAGAGTCAAGAACGTAGATGATTGTTCCAGAACCATCGTTCGAATGGTGGTAGAAGCCATCTAGCTGGGAAGACACCTGATCCAAACGATCCAAGCCCCACGGACTTTGACCGTTAATCTGGCCGACTGCCCGCCGAGAAATTACCGTGGGGTTGAGGGGTTTCGCTTCGAAAACATCTTTGACGTAGTTGCTCTCTCTAATTCGCTCTGCTGCTTCGATTGTCGCCGATACACCTACTATGGGACTACTGATTTCTCCGGATCGAAGAGCCCGAGCGCCAAGCTCCTCAACGGTGTCCTCTCCACGGGAGAGGACATCAAGCATTTCTCCTTGGGTGAGAAAGTGTACGAACTGTTCCCTGAATGAGGGGCTCTCCAAAACAACAAGCCAACGTTTGACTTCATTCGGGTGGGACGGCTCAGATTCTTGTGTTGGGAGGCCTTCTTTGACAGAAAAGAGTTGAGGCGCAGGTGATTCAACTGTCTGCTGCGGAAAAGAGGAGGCACTGAAATTTGCTACGGCTGAGGTGTCGCTCGCAACTAACGCAAACCACGCCAGCGAGGCAACAAATCGACGGGAGAAACTTCGCACACTTTAGCTAAGCACAAATCAACAACCTTAACCTGAGCATTCAGCACTTTTTTGGCGCTCTCTCCCCGGGTTGAGCATTGTGGGACGGTCTAATTCTTCGGGCCGTGACACCTCATTGGGCTTCATCCAGGCGGTCAATCTTCAATGGCGCATCAAAGGGATGATTGGACTGTAGAGGGAAATTGGCGGCCCTACCGCCGGTAGGTGCGGGCTTTTTTTCTCCGACCAACCTTTTCACGACTGCGTGACTAGATGAAAAGGGCAACCTCCACACCTCACTAGCGAGGTCGGAAAGTCCCATCCGGGCTCTTGATTGAGACTTTTCTATAAGGTTTTTCAGCGGATGGCGAGCGGTGAGACCGGTGGGATCGTGAATGCTGAGCGTTGTTGGGATGAGTTGAGGGGGGCCGAAGACCCTCCCAAAGCGGAGGGCAACCGCGTAGTCGCTAGCAATCGTGAAGCCATCTTCATATGGATGCAGGGTTGTCAAGGAGGGTTTCCAAAAAATTGTCGATGGGTGAGGAAAACCCGTTCTTCCTGATTCCAGTAGGCGCAGAAATTCCTCTCCTGACTGACCTGTTTCATGAAGACTCAGGACCCCTTTTCTGCTTCTCAGGAGCTCTCCAATTATCCAATGGGCGCCATCTTTTCCAATCGCGTCAATGTGGTCGACCACTGATTCGATGCTTTTCGTGCCGGCAAGCCAATCACTGGAATTAAGCCACCACACCCAGCTGTTGTCAGGGACATGTTTCATTGACTCGCTCATAGCCGGGTAGACACCCGTTGGTGGTGTCCAGACATATTTTGCGCCGACAAGCGACGCCAGTGACCGCATAGTCGGCTGCAAGGCTTCATCGGAGCTGTCGACAACAACATATGTGTGTGGTTGAACTGTTTGTTGCAACACGCTTGCAGCTGTTTTTTCAAGCTCTGCGGGGTTATTGAACGCGACGGTCACGAGAGAGAGCATGTTACCTGCCCCAATCCCGCGTGAGCTCTTACCCATGAGTTCCGCACCCGCACCACTCTAACCGCTCAAGTGCGCAAGTTGCCAAGGGACATCACCGTTTGGGCTGAAGTCCGATGCTAGGCTCAACCAAATGGTTCGGCCCTTTCTTCGATCACTTTTTCTTCTCCCGCTTCGGCAGAGGCTTATCTATCTAGCTCTCGTTTTGGCCAGAATGCTCGTCAGTTTGTTCGACGTGGCAGGGCTCATGGCTGTGGGGCTTCTCGGGTCGATGCTTGCCTCCGGGTTGACAGACAAACGGTCGGCCACTTTCGCTGGATTTACGGTCAGCATTGAGTCCAGTCAAACCTTTCTTCTCATAACGCTTCTTATCGCTGCTTTTTTTCTCACAAAGTCGTTTCTGTCTATTTTTCTCCTGCGCGTCACCTCTCTGTTCCTTGCCCGTGTGGAGGGGCGAGTTGCCCAGAGCGTCGCAGAGCACATCTTTAGTGGTGGTTTGAGTCGAGTTCAGTCCTATTCGAGGGGTGACATTCATTTTGCAGTGATGGGTTCATCTCAAAGCGCCACAAATGGTCTGTTATTGACAGGCTCAACAATCTTGACTGACTTCGCTCTTTTCCTCTCAGTCCTTGTCGTATTTGTTTTGGTTGATGCGTCAACTGCCCTGGTCATTGCTCTATATTTCCTCGCTATTGTTCTTCTTTTTCAACTCCTCATTAGCAACAGGCTGCGTAAGCTAGGGGTGCGCCAGAAAGAGACGTCTATCGGCTCCACCGACGCCATCTACGACTTGTCGCAGGCATTCCGAGAAGTTACGGTGCTCGCTAAAAACGCTTTCTTCATTCAAAAATTTTCCCACTTCCGGACTCATCAAGCGCGGAACACCGCTCTTCAGAAGTTTTACTTCGGAATACCCAGGTTTCTTCTGGAAACCGGGCTCATGATCGGTGTTATTGCACTAATCGGCTGGCAGTTTTTGAGAGGTAACTTGTCTGACGGGCTTGTCACGACAGGAATCTTCCTCGCCGGAGGCTTACGAATCACCGGCGCCTTGGTTCCTGTCCAGACTGCGCTAGCGAATATGCGAATAGATGGCCCTCAAGCGCGAGTCGCGCAAGACATCCTCACGACAATGAAAAATGATGCTGGTGCTCAGGGAGGGTTCCGGACCAGTCAGGGCGAGCAACCCTCCGCAACGACAACACAGTCAAGCGGGGGATTTAGTGTCAGTGTTCGAGATGTTTCCTTCACGCATCACGACGCTGAGGAGCCAACCCTTGTGGGAATTAACGTCGACATTCCCGCCGGAGGATACGTCGCCTTCGTTGGCCCGTCTGGAGCCGGCAAAACAACCCTGGCAGACATCATTTTGGGTATTCACCTACCTGCTTCGGGAGACGTTTTGGTCGGTGGTCTGCGCCCGGAGGTCATGAGAGAGATGAACCCGGGGGCGATATCGTATGTGCCTCAGTCACCAGGGTTGGTCTCCGGGACACTCGCGCAAAACATTGCCCTCGGAATTGACCCGTCGGACATTGATGACGAACAGGTGTGGCGGGCGGTTCACATGGCGGAGCTTGATGGCCTGGTGGCCGGACTCCGCGACGGTGTGCACAGCTCTCTCGGGAAGCAGTCGG
>SKHB01000088.1 GCA_007117135.1 Microbacteriaceae bacterium
CACAGTTCTCCTCTTTGTGAAAGCCAGGAACTCAGTGTAACGCAGGGAGGTTGGGGCGATGTCGCGGCGCCTCAGAGCAACACTGCCCCACGGTTTGGGACCGTGGGGCAGTAGGCTCTATGTGGTGTTTAGAGTCGACCCACGAATAGTTCGTGGGCGTCAGCCGCCTGCTGCCTGATCTCCTCGAAACTGACCTCATTCGGGAATTCGCTGCCGACACTGCACCCAAACCAGCCGGCAGCGGTCACATACAAGGTGACATCTTGTTGGAGGAGCCAAAATTCGCGGCGCTCAACATATTCTTCGCAGGATTCTGTCTGGGCGTTGATGTAGTTGGTTTCCCAACGGATCCCTTGAGCGCCATCGGGCAGTCCGGTGAGGCTTTCCCGTTCGACCGTTTCGCCGTATATCCCGGTGCCGCTGTCGAGCATGCATTGGCCTTGACCGATCAACCCATCGAAGGTGTCAAAGATGCTGGTGGCGTCGTCTTCTGTTGCGACAACTCCCATTTGTTGAACAATGGTTCCGGAGCCGTCGTCCCCGAGGCCGATCACGGCCGGCTCTGAACCCAGAACGAGCGCTATCGCTTCTTCGAGGCGCTCTTGACAGTCAGCCAGCGGGCTAAAGACGATGCCTTCCGCAAAGGGGAAAGGCTCGGTGAAGCCTTCCGATTCGTCAACCTCCATCTGGTTAGTGGTGTCGTTGTCTCCCGTCACCGGTTCGGTGAGAGAGTCATCACTATCGCCGGTGGCACAGCCTGCGAGGACAAGGCCAGCAACAATCAGCATGGCAGGGGCAAGGACAGTATTTTTAATGAACGGACTCATGGCGACTAATTTAAGGTAATTGTTTTTTGTGTCAGACGCTGATGTGCGGTTCACACCAGCGGCCCGGGACTGTTGGGGTCGAACCGGCACCCGCCATCGCCGCTTACTACCTCGTTGAACAACGCTACAGATACCTCGACTTCACCACCGCCAAGAAATTGGCGGGGGCACTGGTGGGGTTCGTGGGGCTTCCCGTCGTTGCGGCCATACTTTTCTGGCTTGTCCCCACCCAGGTATTCTCTGACGAGCTGGAAGTCGGAACCGAAAGACCTATCGGGTACCAACTCGGTTGCCACGTCGAGGCGGCGATAAGCGTCGAACCAGAAGCTTGCGAATGGTCAGCGGATTCCACCCGGCCTGAACAGCTTCCGATTTATGTGGTGGGGGACTCGAACAGTGCCCACTATGGCAACGGGCTTGTCGAGGCGGCAGAGATGCGAAACAGTGATCTCACAATTATGACGGCGAGGAGTTGCCCTTTTCTTCTCGACACCGGCGCACTGGAGGGCAATATTTACCGGGAAGAAGAGTGCGACGCCTGGGAAGCAAATGTTCTCACCCGTCTAGCCAACAGCACACCAGGAGTCGTTATCATTTCGGCAAGCGACACTTATTGGCTAGAGGAAATCTCACGGCTCCGGCTATCCGGACAAGACCTCACCCCGAGTGCCACCAGCCTTCTAGAAAACCTTGGTAACGCGTATGCGAAAACCATCAGGCAGGTACAGGGAGCCGGCCATCAGGTGGTTCTCGTACAGACACTTCCCCACTGGGTGGGCCCTCACGATTGGGATCTCGCTGACTGCAGTCTCTGGGAGATATTAGGGGGCTGTTCCGAAACCATGCCCGCTCAGTTCACACTGACCAGGGCAGGTGATATCCGGGACACCCTCAACGATCGCGGCGCACGCGAAGGCGCCATCGTGGTGGACTTCATCGACCACTTTTGCCCACAGGGCACCTGTCACACCCGAGGGGACGGGTATTGGTTGTACCGAGACGCTAACCACATTTCCAACCCGGCATCTCTTGAGCTCGTGCCGTTGTGGCTTGAGATCCTCCCGCAATGATTCACTAGTGGGAAGTGGCCGGAGGTCAACTGTCGTGACACCCACTCGTGAGTGCACAAAAATAGGAAGAAGAGGTGGCCAGTGACGCCGTCAACGAACACTGACATGGCGGTAGCACTCGCTGCCCTCAAGGGCGCCCTGGGAGCACCGCTGGGTGACTCACAGCCGTTGTGGGAACAATCACTATCTCGTCAGCGAGCATCAGCCATCACCCGCCATCGACTCTCCAGAGTGGCGGTGAACTCACCACACACGGTCGAGCTTGAGGCCTCCGACCTCCAGGCGGTCACCAACGATGCTCTTGCTCACACCCACGCCGCTTTCCAACTTGTTAGCCACACACAGCGCGTCGCAGAGATTCTTAAATCCGAAAATATTAACTTTTTGGTCATCAAAGGGGTAGCGCTCGGCGCCCTCAGTCAAACACCGGCTGGCCGGGGAGCAGGAGACGTTGACATCCTGGTAGATCCGAGCGATGTTCCGCGAGTCCATGACCTTTTCGTGGTCAACGGTTTTCGCCCCGCACTGGCCTTGCCGGATACGACAAAGCGGGCGACGTGGATGGTGTGGAGTTTCTTGGACCGCGAAGCAAGCTATGTGGGCCACTCCACTCACATCGACTTGCACTGGCGCATCAGCTCCCAACGCCACCTGTTCCCCACCTTTGCCGACCTGTACGCCAGAAAAACAGACATCACGGTGGCTGACGCCACCGTGCCCACCCTGTCACTGGCAGATAGTCTCGTCGCAGCCTGTTACCACGCATATTTCGACCAGTTCCAGCCCCTTCGAAGCATGCTGGATGTGGTGTCGGTGGTGAAAGCATCCCGTGACATTACGCTCCCCCGGTATTCAGCGAAACTGCAACGGTTGATTGCCGGTGTCCTTGACCTGACACGCACCCTGCTTCCCGGGGTTGTTGATGAAGAAATCGTCTCCCACCTCGACACCCTTCCCTCGCCACCAGCAATTGTTCAACGAAGGTTCGACCACGCGCTCACCACTCCGAAAATGCTGTGGGAGGAAAGTCAAGACACGGGGGCATTGTGGGCAAAAATGCGAGCCGAAGCCCCCTTTGATTCAGCCGCTGACATACTTCCGCGTTTCATCGGCAAGCGACTTTTTCACTTTCCTGCTTGGAGCGAGTCCCACCCTCACACCACTCTCACCCGCGCGCTGCGGAACCGCATACGCGTCGAGACGGGGAGAAAGACACGACGGTAGAGACAACTGTGGCCCGCCTCTTACGAGACGGGCCACAGCGCAACGGCACAGAAACTACTTGAGGGTGACGGTTCCGCCAGCTGCCTCAATCTGCTCTTTAGCCTTGTCGGCGGTTTCCTTGTTGGCACCTTCAAGAATGGTGCTGGGGGCGCCGTCAACGAGAGCTTTCGCTTCGCCAAGTCCGAGGCTGGTGAGTGAACGAACCTCTTTGATGACCTGAATCTTCTTGTCACCAGCAGCCTCGAGAACAACGTCGTAGGCGTCCTTCTCTTCAGCAGCCGGAGCGTCGCCACCGGCGCCACCGGCAGCGGGGGCTGCGGCAACGGCCACGGGGGCAGCAGCAGTGACTTCGAAAACTTCTTCAAACTTCTTCACGAACTCGCTGAGTTCAATGAGCGAGAGCTCCTTGAAAGCATCAATGAGGTCGTCAGTGGACATTTTTGCCATGATTTCTCCTTGGGTGGATGGGGGTGGCGCTTAGGCGCCCTGGTTTTCTTTTTGTTGACGCAGGGCGTCGATCGCGCGAGCAGCCTGGGCGGTCGGGGCGGTGAACATGTAAGCGGCACCAAACAGGGACGCTTTGAACGCTCCCGCCAGTTTCGCCAACAGCACTTCCCGGCTTTCCAGAGCGGCAAGCTTTTGAACCTCTGCTGCGTCCATCGGCTGGCCATCGAAAAAGCCGCCTTTGAGCACGAGCACAGGGTGGTCCTTGGAAAAGTCGCGCAAACCTTTTGCCGCGGCGACCGGGTCGCCGTGAACGAAAGCGATTGCCGTCGGGCCGGACATGTATTCCTCAAGGGAATCAATACCAGCCTGTTTGGCGGCAATCTTGGTGAGCGTGTTCTTCACCACGGAGTAGGTGGCATCGTTTCTCACCTTGTCGCGGAGGTTTTTAATCTCCCCAACCGTGAGGCCGCGATACTCGGTGAGCAAAATTGCTGTCGACTCACGGAACTTGTCCGTCAGTTCAGCAACTGTCGCTTCCTTGTTCGCCATGGTGCTCCTTGGGTTCGGATAGGTTACACCTCAGACCACGGCAATAAAAAAGCTCCAGCGCACGTGGCTGGAGCAAAGAAATCTTTACTTCATATCCACCTGCGCGGGCCGCGGGAATAACTCCCCACACTTCGGCGAATGCTTTCACATTCACAACCGGCGGTCTTCGGTGATTTCAGGATAGTGGTATCGAAGACGTTTGGACAAACTGGCGGGGAATGCGCACCTCAAAAACAGTTCGACCCGGCTCGCTCTCCACCGTGAGCGAGCCGTGATGGGCGGTGACAATGGTGTGGGCGATGGATAACCCCAGGCCAGTACTTCCCGGTTTTCTCACCCGGGCGCTGTGGTGTTTGCGGAATCGTTCAAAAATGGCTGGCAAAACATCCGGGTCAACACCGGGACCGTCATCTTCGACCTCAATCTGAACGCGATCAATGTCGGCACTCACCCGAACACTCACCTGTGTTCCGGGCGGAGTGTGAACGGTCGCGTTTTGTACCAGGTTGGTCAGTACCTGAACGAGTGCTTCCGGGTCGGCGTCGACCTTGACGGGGTGGTCAGGCAGGTCAAGCGTGAAACGGTGCTCCGACGCTCGGATGGTCGCGTCTGCCACCACAGCCTCGACCAGCGGCAACACGTCCGAGTGTTGAATCCGGAGCTTGTCGCCATCATCGAGCCTCGCCAAGGTGAGCAGGTCATCCACGAGGCGCGTCATTCGCACCGATTCGGATTCGATCCGCTCGATTGCCCGACCAACATCTTCTGGCATGGTGTCAGCGAAACGAGTGGCAAACTCGGAATAGCCGCGGATACTCGAGAGCGGGGTTCGAAGTTCGTGGCTGGCGTCTTGAACAAAGCGTCGCATCGTTGATTCGGTTCGATACCGGGTTCTAAACGCATCGTCAACGTGGTCAAGCATGCGGTTGAGGGAATCTCCCAGCTGCCCCACCTCAGTGCTGGGGTCAGCTAAGTCTTTGGGGACACGAAAACCGACGGTGACCTGGCCCCGGTCGAGCCGTTGTTTGGTGACCTGTTGGGCGGTGTAACGCATGCGGTCAAGAGGGCGGAGAGTCATTTGTGCTCCGTAAGCGCCGAGCGCTCCCGCGAAAACCACAACAACGATTGCAATGGCGACAATCACAAAATTCAGCCGACCGATTGTGTCTCGAATGTCGGCCAATGGGAGCGCGACCACCACTTGTGCGTCACCCAAGTCTTGAACCAGCATGGCTCGGTATTCACCCTCACCGCCGAACACTCTCACACCAACAGCGGTATTGACGGGGAAGGTCGTGCCAACAAATCCTCTCAGCTGTGCAGGGTCAATGATGATGAGGTCTGCGTCTTTGTCAATGACCGCACCCGACACGTCGGCATCGCTGATAATCGCGATGAGCGTGCCGATGGGAAATCCTGGCCGGTCTAACCGGCCAGAGGGACCAATAGTGTCAGTGGCATCGCCGACAACTAATGAGACACGGTCTTTGATTTCCCGTAATTCCTCATCAACGCTCTCCAGCAGGAGCCTTCCGACCACAAAACTGCTGACCAAGGCAATCAAAACACTGGCGACAGTCACCAGGCCAATTGCCCCGAAAACCAGCTGGCGCCGCAGGTCTTGCGGTTGGTCATCCACCACACGACGAACACTGAAGCGCTTTGACAGAACCATTATTCGGGCGCTTTGATCATGTATCCCACGCCGCGAACAGTGTGAATCAGCGGCGGACCAAGCGTGTCAATTTTTTTGCGCAAATACGAGATATAAATTTCCACAATGCTGGCTCGACCCTGGTAGTCATAACTCCACACTCGGTCGAGAATATGCGCTTTCGACAACACCCTCCTGGGGTGTGTCATCAAATAGCGGAGCAGCTCAAACTCGGTGCTGGTGAGCTCGATAGCCACACCACCCCGCTCCACCTCATACGACTCTTCGTTTAGCACCAGGTCTCCGACACTCAACACGGGGTCTGGAGTGTTGGCGGTCATTCCCACGCGCCGAAGAATGCCTCGAATCCTCGCCACCAGCTCTTCCAAACTAAAAGGTTTGGTGATGTAGTCATCCCCTCCGGCGGTGAGGCCTTGAACCCGGTCTTCGACCGCGTCTTTTGCCGTCAGGAAGAGCACGGGAAGCTTCGGTGCGCCTTCACGCAGTTTTTTCATCAGGCCTATTCCGTCACCGTCTGGCAACATGATGTCCAAGACAGCAATATCCGGGGTCGACTTTTTTGCCACCCTCACTGCGCCAGAAACGGTATGCGCGACCGCGACCGTCCACCCTTCGTAGCGAAGCGCCATCGCGACCAGATCAGCCAACGATTCTTCGTCGTCAACAACCAACACGGTGACATCTTCAGAGACGTCGGAGTGTTCCTCATGGTTTTCCATGCTTCGAGCATCCCAAGAGAACCTGTGTGCTGTCTAGGTGAAACCTATGAAAAAAGTTGGCCGGCCCCCACCTTTTCTCCCCGGTGGGTCACCGGGGAGAAACAGGAGTGTTAGACCTGTGTGACGTCGAGGGGAATACCGGGGCCAAACGTGGTGGACACGGCGGCCTTGTGAATGTATCGACCCTTCGCGCTGGCAGGCTTCAAACGGTGCACCTCGTCGAGGACGGTCGAGAAGTTTTCTCTCAGCTGCTCGGGGCTAAAGCTTGCCTTACCAATAACGAAGTGCATGTTGGCGTGCTTGTCGATGCGGATTTCAATCTTTCCGCCCTTAATGTCGGTGACCGCTTTGCCCACATCGGGAGTCACTGTTCCCGTCTTCGGGTTGGGCATCAAACCGCGAGGACCCAGGACTTTACCCAGACGCCCCACTTGACCCATCAGCTCGGGGGTCGACACGGCAACGTCGAATGCCGTGTAACCGCCGGCGACCTTTTCGATAAGCTCCGGACCACCCACCTCATCAGCGCCTGCTTCTTTGGCGGCTTCAGCCGCGTCACCGGTTGCGAAAACCAACACGCGGGCAACTTTTCCGGTGCCGTGGGGCAGGGAAACGGTGCCACGAATCATCTGGTCGGCTTTCCTGGAGTCGAGGCCGAGCTTCAGTGCGACCTCAACGGTGGAGTCAAATTTCCCTGAACCGGTCTGTGTGACCAGGTCCATTGCTTCGCCCGGGCCATAAAAGTGGCCGGGGGTGAGAAGCTCTTGTGCTTTGCGATACTGCTTAGATTTTTGCGCCATGGTTAATCTCTCAATCTGAGTCGCGGTTGGCGGGCCTGGCGGGCCCTCCCGCTTGGTCGATAGTGGTCGTCTTAGCCGACGGTGATGCCCATTGAGCGCGCAGTGCCCTCAATGATTTTGGCGGCCGCGTCAAGGTCGTTAGCGTTGAGGTCTTTTTGCTTCATTTCAGCGATTTCCATGACCTGCGCTTTTGTGATGTTCGCCACTTTTTCGGTGTGCGGAACGCCCGAACCTTTCTTCACCCCGGCCGCTTTTTTGATGAGCTCTGCCGCGGGTGGCGTTTTGGTGATGAAACTAAACGAGCGGTCTTCATACACCGTAATTTCTACGGGAATCACGTTTCCGCGCTGACTTTCTGTCGCGTCGTTATACGCCTTGCAGAAGTCCATAATGTTCACCCCGTGCTGACCCAGCGCGGGGCCGACCGGCGGGGCGGGGTTTGCTTGACCTGCCTGGATCTGAAGCTTAATCAGACCGGCAACTTTTTTTCCTGCCATGGGTTTTCCTTTTTCTCTCGAGCCGGATGACTCCGGCGCTCCCGACCGCCAGG
>SKHB01000067.1 GCA_007117135.1 Microbacteriaceae bacterium
AGACCTGCGGGAGCGACCCTTAAAGGTGGCGTAGTTGGACCAAAAAGACTTGAGTGCTTCAGAAAACTTCATGACGACCCTTCCCCTGCTGTTGTCTGCAACCTATCCCACCGACATGAACTACGCCCAATGAGTAACTGAACGGCTCGTCCAGCACCGGAACAATCAATCGGATCAGCGAGTCACGAAATGCCAGTTCCCGCGGCCGCGGCACTCCAGGACCCCTTCCGCTGCTGGCCTTTGCGCTGAAGGCAAAGAAATCCGTCTCGCCAATGCGCTCAGGAGCTTCCCTGATATCGAAGTTGTTTGCCCCAATGAGGTGGCGACCGGTTGGAAAATCAGACCCTACTGGCCAGCAGCGAGGCCGCTGCCGAATCAACAATCGCCGTCGCCCCAGAGTGCCCCTGGAGGATAGACGCCGGACACTCCGCTGTGATCTGACCGTCGATCATCTCTGCTATCGCCTTTGCTTTGGTGGTGCCCGTTGCCATCAACAGAATTGATCGCGCTTCCATGATTGTTTCAAGGCCCTGGGAAATAGCCGCCCTCGGAACATCTGCGGGGGAGGAAAAATACGGGGCATTACTTGCGATGGTGTCGTCGTGAAGTCGGACTGGGCGAGTTCTGGAGTTGGGAAAAGACCCCGGCTCGTTAAAGCCGACATGGCCATTTGTCCCAATTCCCAGAAGTTGCAGGTCGACTCCTCCTGAGTCTCGGAGTATCTGCTCGAAACGTTGCGCTTCGGCGTGAAGGTCAGACGCAGTCCCGTCGAGAACGTGGAGTGAGTGTGGTGCGGCGTCAACATGGTCTAGGAATTCGGAGCGGACGACGTGCTGGAAGGAGTTCGTGCTTGTCGGGAGGATCCCGGCATACTCATCAAGCATGAAGAATCGGTTATCGGCGAAGCTGACTTGCCCCCTTCGATACGCATCGGTGAGGAGACGGTAGAGACCAAGTTGCGTGCCACCCGTTGCCAGACCGATGGAGGCCGTGGGATGCCTGCGAACAAAGTCTGTTACCCGGCTAGCCGCCTCTCTTGCCACTTCTTGGGCACTCTCGACCACCACAACGTCCATTTAGCGAACCTCCTGCTTGTGTATGTCCACTCCGCCCAGAAAAACGCTTTCTAAATCAAGAGAGTCTGAAACGATGACAATGTCGGCAACGTCCCCCGGGGCAAGTAACGACTCGGTCGGGTAATTGAGGACGGCCAACGGGTTGCGTGATGTCGCGTTGACAGCATCGACCAGACTCATGCCGCAGGAGACAGCGTTTCGAAGTGCTTGATCCATTTGGAGGACGCTGCCAGCCAATACTCCGTCACGACTGGCCGCCCTGCCGTGAACCACATCAATCCGGGTGCCCCCAAAAGACAAATGGGCTTCCGACGTGCCACTGGTGGGGAGGCAATCAGTCACCGCAACCACCCTTTCCGCCGCAACGGTGCTGACAAGTTCCACCAACACGCGGTCGACGTGGAGCAGATCGACAATGAGCTGTAGCCACACATCAGTTCTGGACAATGCCGCTCCGGTGAGCCCCGGTTCTCTCGCAGTAACTCCGGACATAGCGTTGAACAGGTGCGTGACAGTGGTGGCGCCGGCATTGAAGCCAGCTATTGCTTCCTGGTAGCTGGCCTCAGAGTGCCCCAGGGAGACCACAACACCACTGTCGCGAAGCCGAGAGACAATGTCGATCGCACCGGGAAGTTCTGGGGCGATCGTGGCCATGGCAATGGGCCCTAGCTGAATCCAACGCTGAAGCACCTGCCAATCCGGAGCTAACAGGTGCGCCTTGGGGTGAATTCCCGCTTTGGGTTCAGCCAGAAAAGGCCCCTCGAGATGCACACCGCCCAATGTGGCGCGCCCGGGGGCTTTGGCGGTCGAGACATCTCTGGCCACCGCCAGCGCCTTCTCAATCACCTCCGGTTCACTGGTAATCAGGTTCGCAAGAAACCGTGTGGTCCCGGACTGGGCGAGGCGTCGACTTGCCTCCAGCCACTCATCTTCGGTCGCTACCGAGAAGTCGACGCCTGCGTAGCCATTGACCTGGAGGTCAACGAAGCCGGGGATGGCAAGCCCCCCGCTCCCAGGTGGCAAACCAACCTGATCAACTCTTCCGTCTGACACAGCGATGTCTCCGGGGACGTACACCCCGCCAATAACTGCACCTTTAACGCCTAGCCGTGCCATCGGTTTTATCCCTTGACCGCACCGGCGGCGAGGCCCCGGACGAGGAATCGTTGAGCAAAGAGAGCAAAGAGCAACGGGGGCAGCACGGAGAGAACCACGGTGGCAGAAATATCGCCCCAGCGGATTCCGTAGCTGGTGACAAAGTTGGCCGCCCCGACGGTCACCGTGGTCGCATTTTGGGCGGTCAACACCACCGCGAAGATGTAGTCAGCCCAGGTGAACAGGAACGTCAGTACAGCAACAGACACCATGGCGGGGCTCAGAAGCGGTATCACAATGTATCGAAGTCGCTGATACACCGACGCCCCATCAATCGCGGCAGATTCTTCAACCTCGAGGGGTATTTCTGCTAGGGCATTGGCAAAAATCAGAAGCGCAAGGGTGAGGTTGATGAAGCTGTCGACAAGGATCAGCACCAGGATGGAGTCGATCAGCCCCACCCGCGAGAACATCAGGTAGAAGGGGATGAGGAAGAAGATCGCGGGGATGACACGCAGTGTCACCGCCACCCTCAAAATCCATGGCCCCCCAAACCCTAGCCGCACAACGGCGTAGGCAGCGGGGACAGCTAATAGGGTGACCAGGACGACAGCGCCGGTGGAGATGAGAATGCTGTTTCTGAAGAACTTGGGGAAATCGTAACCGGCTGCGCCCATGGCATTTTGAAAATGGGACAAGCTGGCGTCAAACTCCCACACCAGCGCCCCGCTGGCGATTGCTTCATCGGTTCGAAGCGAGTTGAACAGCGCACCGAGGAGGGGCAGGTTGAACAACAGCGCAACGAATACAACAATCGCAAACGCTACCCAGGAATTCCGCCGGTGTCTCATTCTTTCTCCGATGTCGAAAGCTTCTTAATGATCCAAGGGGTAAAGGGCGCGAGCAGCAGAACCAAAATCACTGACGCCGCTGCCGCACCACCAAAGTTGCCCTGCTGGAAGGCGGTTTTGTAAATGAAAATGCCGACTGTTTGGGTCAGGGTGCCCGGCCCGCCGCCGGTGAGGATATAAATCACGTCAAAGTTTCTGATGCTCTCCAACACTCGAAGCAAAATCACGACGACAATGGCGGGTTTCAAAATGGGCAACACGATGCTCCAAATGACTCCGGCATACCGGGCACCATCAATGCTGGCTGCCTCATACAGCTCGTCGGGAATATTTTGCAGTGAGGCGTAAAGGAGCAAAAAAGTAAAGGGAATGAACTGGATACAGTCCAACAAAATCAGCAACCAAAACAGCGAGTTTGGGGCAAAAAGTGACACTTGTATACCAAAGACGGACATTACGGCCGGCAGGGCCCCAATATTCTCGTTCAACAGCAGCCTGTACATGACGGCCATCAGCGATGGTGCAATCATGATGGGCACCAGCACCGCACTAAACAGCAGCGCCTTGCCAGGAATCTTCCGGTCAAACACGAGGGCTAACAAAAACCCCAACACCAACTGCAACACTGTTGCCACGAAAGCAAACCGCAGGGTAAAACCAATTGAGCCCCAAAAGGTTTCGTTGGTCGCGAGTGCAACAAAGTTGTCGATGCCGTTGAAGCTTTTGACCGGATCTGACAGGAGGTTTCTGGTAAACGCTGTGCGCACACCCACATAAATGGGGTAGACCAGCATCACAGCGAAGAAAATCAGTAGCGGCGCGGTCAACACCCACGCGGCAACTCTCGACTCTCTTGTCCGGGGCAGCATCTACATCTCCTATTCAAGTGGGTGGGCACCCCCATTGGGGGTGCCCACCTCTCTTGGTTTCTGTCGAAAAGGGGTCCTAATCGATCAGGTCGGCCATGGCCTGGTCAGCTGCAGCAGCTGCTGACTCGGGCGATTCCAGGCCGAGCCATGCGGGGCTCAACTTCTCAGCAAGCGCGGCGTAAACGTCGAACTCGCGGGGAAGCGGTGGCCTCGAGTAGCCAATCTCGTTTGCATACTCAATCATGTTTTCAAACGAGGCGTTGGTGTCAACCATGCCGCGGAGGATTCCGGGCATGGAGGGGACACCACCGGCTTCGGCGTAAATGGCCATTGCTTCTTCGGTAGCGAGGAAGGCAAGCCACTTCTGCGAAGCCTCAGGGTTGAGGCTGAACTTGTTCTGCGCAACAGCCAAGGAGTGCACGTGAGTGCGCGGACCGGTGCCCGGAGGCGGTGCGATGCCGAGGTTACCCGCGGTCTCGCCGGTGGTGGAGAGCTCCGCGAAGGCAGCGTTCCACTGAAGACCCATCATCGCGTTACCGGTGGTGAGTGCCGCGTTGGTTTCGGCGTATTCCCACTGCGCGGAGTCAGGCGAGGTCAGGCCCTTGTCATAGATGGTGGCGTAGATCTCAATGGCGCGAAGTCCCGCGTCACTCGAGATCGAGGGCTCACCGGCGTCGTTCAACCAGTTTCCGCCTGCACCCCAGAGAAGGTTGTTCCAGATCATGGTGTTGAACAGCAGGTTTTTAGCCGGCAGTGCGTAACCGTATCGGGTGGGTGAGTCGGGGTTGTAGGACTGGGTGAAGAACGCCGCTGTAGCCAGGGCGTCGTCCCATGTCCAGGTCGCCGGGTCAGTGTTCGGCGTCAGTGACTTGCCGAGCACCTCGTTGGCGATGGATGAGTAGAGAGCGGCGTTGGCCGGGTCGGCGAGAGTGTCGACGAGGTCTTCACGGTAATACATGTAGTGAAGGCTGGTGTCGAGCGGAACGCCGAACTGAACACCCTCAACCTGGAGGCCTTCAACAGAGGCTGCCAGATAAATCGAGGGGTCAACCTCTTCAGCTGGCGACAGGTAGGGGGCGTGCTGGCCGATGAGGTAGGAAGCGGTGAAGTAAATGTCGTACTCGTCGCTTTCCACGCTCATCAGTGCGGCCTGCTTGGAGAAGGTGTCTTCGCGGCTGAGCAGAATCTGCTCCACCTCAACACCGTCTTGAACGCCCTGGTTGGCGTTGTAGAAGTCGACAACCTGCTGCATGGCGTCACCCTCTGGCCCGGGCCAGAGAACCATGGAGACCTTGGTCGCTCCGGTTGCTGTGCCGGTGTCCCCCCCAGTGGTGCCAGCACCATCGCCGGCTCCGTCGCTGGAGCATCCCACCAACACCAATGCTGATGCGGCCACGGTGGCGGCAGCAGCCATTAGTTTTTTGGATTGCATTTTTCCTCCAATTAACATCACAGTGGATTCTGTGAAGAGTGGTACATACCAGTTATAGTACACTCTAGACCAATCAATACAAGTGCCATTCCCCTAAACGCCGAAAAAATCCGACACACCCGAAGAAGGGCCAGTATCGTGGAGTCCATGGAGCCGACGACGCATCGACTATACGTCGATGTGGGCCAGACCGGTTCGCGTGTGGTCGACACCATGGGAGTAAAAATCACTTCCCCGTTCAGTTACTCCCCCGGGAAGCCCCTCGAAAGCCTTGTGGAAGACATTCTCACCAGCGTCACGCACCGGCGTGCCGACACAGTTGTTCTGAGCCTGACAGGCCTTCGAGGCCAGGTGCCAGACATTACGCCGCTTGTCACCACTTGTACTGCTCTGACCATGTGCACCGAAGTGGGCGTCGCAGACGATGGCCTTGCGTGGAGCGTCGGATCACTAGGCGGTGGTGATGGTGTCTCCCTTGCCGTTGGCGGCGGGGTGGTCGCCGTGTCACGCCAGGGGCCAATCTTCCACCACCTCGATGGCAACGGCTCCGATTTTGGTGACTCGGGTGGCGCCTATTGGTTGGGGAGAAAAGGAATAAGGGCTGCCATTCGCGCCCTCGAAGGAAGCGACGAGCCCACCCGACTCACCGGCGCCTTCGCCGACTACTTTGGGTCACACGGCGATTTTGTGCGAAACACTGTGGAGACTGAAGCAGTGCACCGGGCGGCAATTAGCTTTGCCCAAGCAGTCCTCGATGCCGCTGTCAGCGGCGACGAGGTCGCCTCTCGCATCATCAACCACGGGGCAACAAGACTCGCCCGCTTGGTCACCCAGGGAGCCCGCCTGGCCGGACTGCCTGACACCGCACGTGTGGCACTCGGTGGAGGGCTGATGAAACACCCCCACTACCGCCAACAAGTCATTGACCGCATCACTGCCTCCGGCGGCCACTACAGCGTTATTGACCCCCTCGGCGACGCCCTCGACGGGCTACAGCTTTTGGACACGACAGTAAAGGACGACATTGTGAACCTTTTGACCTGGTGGAGAGCATGAACAGCACACTTTTTGACCGACTCCGTGGCGGACTGATTGTTTCCTGCCAAGCGCCAGAAGGCTCCCCCCTTCGAGACCCGTATATCTTGGCCCGCATCGCCAAAGCCGCTGAAGATGCCGGGGCGGTGGCGATTAGGGCAGAAGGTTTGGCAAACGTCGAAGCGATCCAAAAAGAGGTCAGCCTTCCCGTCATTGGCCTGATTAAGCGCGCCACCAACAGCCCCATTTACATCACCCCAGACATTAGTGATGTCACCGACTTAGCTCACGCAGGCGCCGACATTATCGCTGTTGATGCCACCGATCGCCTGCGCGAAGGCGGTGTCAGCGCGACCGAGTTTTTGACACAAGCGGTGGAAATAGTGGGGCCGCTTCCGATCATGGCCGATATTGACAGTGTCTCCAGCGCCCAGATCGCAGAGCGTGCTGGAGCCAGCATTATTGGCACCACCCTCAGCGGATACACCGGTGGCCCAATCCCGAAGCAACCAGACATCCAGCTGGTGGCAGACATCGCCAAAAATGTCACCGCACCCATCATTGCTGAAGGCCGGTACCACTCGGCAGAGGAAGTACAACAGGCACTGCAGCACGGAGCCATGGCCGTCTGTATTGGGACAACACTCACCGACCCGTGGACGCTGACGAAGAGACTGGTGGCGCAGCTGAAATGAGCATTGTTAAGGAAACCAAGAAGCAGGCAACAACCCGAGCACTCAAACAGCTTGTCTCGGAGCTGAAACCTCACTCCAAAATTCCTTCCGAACGTGAACTCTCCGAAGATTTAGGTGTCAGCCGTATGACACTGCGCGAAGCCATTGGCGATTTACAAGACGACGGTCTCCTCTACTCCATCCCCGGCAGCGGCACCTTTGTCCGGGAACAGCGCATCCCCAAAAGAGCACACCTCACCTCGTTCACCCAAGACATGGAACAGCGTGGCCTTGTCCCCTCAACGGTTGTCCTCCAAGCAGAAGTTGTTCCCACCCCGCAGGCAGTCAAAGACGCCTGGGGGGATGTTGGAGAACGCGTTTTCCGCATTTACCGGCTCAGGCTAGGAAGCGGCCAACCGATGTGTATTGAAGAGGCCTTTATCGACATATCTGTCGCCCCGGACCTTCTTGCTCACGACCTCACCCAATCCCTGTATGCGCTCCTGAGAGACAATTACGGCCGGGGTGTTGATAAAGCAACACACTCGGTGGCGGCGGTTCCCCTCTCCCCCGCTTTGGCTGAGCTGCTCGACGACGAGGTGGGCTCCCCCGCCCTCGAGTTCACCCAGGTGGGGTTTGACTCAGGGGGACGCCCTGTCGAATACTGCATCTCCACCAAGAAAGCAGACATCTTTAGCGTCTTCTACGAAGTTCAAGTCAAGCCGGAGTAGAGCTCCGCACAATTAACCTCTTCGTCTACCGATTCCACTCTTCTTCTTCATCAAAACCACTGCCGTACTGTGTCCCCGGATACGGCAC
>SKHB01000037.1 GCA_007117135.1 Microbacteriaceae bacterium
GGCGCAATCGACTCTTCACTTACGGGAGTCTGCCGGTGTCATTCGAATACCGGCCCTTGGTTCAGGTGGCCTGATGACATCCGTTCAAATACTTGCGAAATCTATGTTGACAGATTCCGGATTGACTCCTATGTAGTCCAACTTTCTACGCTCACAGAGACTCTTCAGGAGCTTCCCTACGATTGGCCACGGAATAGGGAAATTGTCCTCACCCAAATCTCAGATACACGGAGTACTATTGAAGAACTGCTAGACCAGAAAGCACTTCTGCTTGATAAAGAAAATGAAGTTACCTCCACGAGAAAGTTCCTTTATGATCTTGCTCTTCTGTTAGGTATTTCCCCAGAGGCAGTAAGACTTGGATTTGCCGGTCTCCTTGCTATTCTAATTGAAGTGGGAATTGCCTTCACAGCCTCGTACGTGGCTCAGAATTCCTCACAAGCACCAAAGTCGATGCCGAAGCCGTCTTCACCAATCCCCGCCGTTAAAAAGGAAAAACTGCCAGACACTCCCTACGTAAAATACGTACTCGGAGCGTTTCCTAAAGACGCCAATGATTCTCTGAAAGGATTGGAATCGGTAGCGGAAGAAACGGGACTTTCAATGTACTGGATCAGAGCCGCGCACTCAGCTTTGAAAGATAAGGGCCTTATCACGGTCAACGGAAGAAGATCCCTATCTACCGTTTCAAAAGATGAAGCTCTCGGAATAGCCTCCTCGATCTCTGCCTGACCGCTATGTAGTAGCTACATAGAAAACTTTTTAAGAAATTTCGCGTTTGACACAAGCAAGAATGCTCTCCGCCTACTACTACATAGTAGGAGGACGAACTATGAACGAATGGAGTTGGAAGAACGGCAAGTTTGCGAACGAGGCGGATCTGGAAACGGAAACGGTCGCAGCGGGGCTTGTGGAGATCACCCGAGACTGTGAGACCGAAGAAGAGGCTCTGGCAACGATGTTGGAAACGGTTTTTGTGGCGATGGAGTTTTGGGTAGCACTACGATTCGCAGTCCAACTATTTCATTGGTCATAGAAGATAGTATGGAATTATTGAAAAACCTGTCCGAAAGTGCAATTACGAGGCGGCCGATCAGCGCTGAGATTTGGCAGGACACGGCGACAAAAGCGTTTCACTGGCTTGTGGTGCTATTCCTGGTATTCAGGCCCGGCCCCCGGTCGGTGTTGTTTCTGTGAGGAACATATGGTGCACGAACCTTTTTCGATGCCTACGCGCCGTCCTCGCCCAGGATCTTTCTTGCAGGTATGCCATGAGCCCGATTCTGGGAAATATCCTTGCGTGACAGCTCGTAGGTGAACTTACTGCGGTCACCACGGTACCAGGTGCGTGCATATTTTAACGGTACACCATCGGCCAGATACAAAACGGTTTCCACATAATGGACCGGGTTACCAACCTCGATATCCAGTTCTCGTGCCTCCGCTGGCTCCGCGAGTTTGATCTCAATTGAACGAATAGCTCGGTCAAATTCGTACCCGTACTCATTCTGCAACAGCCCGTGCAGGGAACGCGCTTCCAGGTCGTGGTTTTCAAGTCCGGGAGCCTTGGCAACGGGAATAAACGAATCGACGACAAACAGCGGTTTATCCTGAATCGATCGCAGGCGTCGCAGGTAATAGACTTTTTCCAGATGGCGGACCATCAGTTTTTCGCAAATCTCTTCATCCGCAAATTCGGCGCGCAGAAAGACCAGCCGTGTGCTCGGGTTGTATCCGCTTTCGATCATCTCCCTGTTGAAACTTTCCATTACCAGGAGGAAGTCACGACGAATTTTGGGCTCACAGACGAATGTACCCCGGCCCTTCCGCCGTTCGAGGTAACCCTCCGCTACCAGTGCGGATACTGCCTGCCGAACGGTGGGGCGACTGATCTCAAAGCGCTCACAAATATCGCTCTCCGTTGGTATTGGCGATCCCACTTCGAGACTGCGAATCACCTCCCGGAGGTACTCCTTTAACTGGTAGTAGATCGGAACGGGGCTGTTTTTATTGATGGTGCCATGTATGTCCGTCATCCAGATCCCTCCGTTACTCCTGCCGCGTCCCGCTATTGTAAAGGTATTTCGATGTTTCCTCTACCGAAATACATCACCCTGCAGCAGGTCCTTACGTAAAATTCTAAAGGAGTCTTCATAATAACACGTGCTGTCGAGACCGAATCCCGGATATGATCGATCGCCAGGGGTGTCCCTTTACCAGGGAGTTACAGATTGACTCCATCAGTGCATCGTGAACGGAGATTCCCACCCCGGCATTGACGATGTCCGGACCCGGGTCAAAACGTTCTCCCACCGAGACAAGAGTGACTCCATTCACCCGCGTAATTACGTGATCGTTACCTCCGTCAAAAAGCTCGTTTCCGGTAAAAAGAATATCTTCCGGAGATAATCCCTCCTGCGCCATGAGATCCCTTGTTCCCCGTTCCTTGTCATTGTCCCGCAGCACAAACTTGATTCCCCGCGAACCGTGAAAAGGAATATGCACAGCTTCCGTCCCGAATCGCGTCAGGTGATCCTCCTCGTCCAGGCGTTCTTTGGCGCATTCCAGCAGGTGTGCACGTGTGGAGATGGCGTCCGGCGTCTGATACGGTTCTACCGCTACGTCACCGAGCATCATCCAGCTGATCGATCCTCCGCGAAAGTAGGTCTCCGCCTCCCCGGCGTCATAACCATGCTCCTCAAGGATCGAGCCCAGCTCTTCCAGGATTCCTGATTCACCGGAGAAATGGCCGTCCTGAAGAGTCTTACGCGCTGCTGTCAGTCGTGCTTCGGCGTCAACTCCGTTATCGGAATCGTCGCTATGGGCTTTCAAAAAGCCCGTATCGCCCAGGATCGCCAGAGTCTGCGCGTCCGTGAGAATACGACGGTATCCGATATCCTCAAGCCACTTTTTAGATTTCGGATCAAAAAAATACTTCTGGCTGCCATCACCACCGTAGTAGATGATGTGAGAGCATACGTCCTGTGGCAATCGGTTGAGAATTCGTGGCGCCAGCTTGTCAATCGCGACGCCGGTCATCGGAATCCAGGCAATATTGTGATCCCGCAAGCATCGGAGCTTGTCCGACAACCATTCAACCCACGTCTCATCGGGTATCACGCCGGATGGGACGATCGTATCGTCGATGTCGGTCATCCACGCTCCGTGAAAAGGTCTCAAATCCACCGCAGCATTCATGCTGTACCCTCGGGGGATGTTGCCGTTTCTCCGGATGACGGGATCGCCTCTTCGGTGGCCGGATCAAAGAGATTTATTGAACCGGGCAGGATAGTCAGTTCCACGTTCTGATCCATCTCAAACCCGGATTTCTTATCCGTCCGCGCGATTACCACCTCTCCATCCACCAGTACCGTTAACAACAGGTCCGGCCCGGTCTTCTGAACGGTATCAATTTTCAGCTGGTTGGAATCGGATACGCTCACGACAGTATCTTCCGGACGGAAACCGACAACGACGTTGTCTCCAGCCTTCACGTTGAAGGAATCCACCGGAACTCCCCAGGAACCGTCCTTGCTCCGGGCGACCAGCTTTCCCTTTTCCTGCGATACCAGGGAGGGAACAAGGTTTATCTGGGGATTACCCATGAAATCCGCCACAAAGACGGAAGCCGGATTCTGGTACACCCGATCGGGCTCACCGTAATCCAGGATCTTGCCGTCCCGCATAACCGCGATATGGGTGGATAGACTCATCGCCTCAATCTGGTCGTGCGTAACATAGACCACCGTCAGACCTGTAGCTTTGTGAATCCGCTTCAGTTCTGCCCGCAGGCTGACCCGAAGCTTGGCGTCAAGATTGGACAAGGGCTCATCCATCAAAAGAACTTCGGGATTCACCGCGAGCATCCGCGCCAGCGACACCCGCTGTTGCTGCCCACCCGACATCTCCGAAGGATACCGTTTTCCGTATCCGGTCAGTCCAACGATTGCGAGGTTTTCCTCAACTATCCGGCTGATCTCCGGTGCGCTGTGCTTTTGCAACTTCAATCCAAACGCGATATTCTCCCAGACCGTCATATGCGGCCAGAGAGCGTAGCTCTGGAAAACCAGCCCCAAGTTGCGCTTCTTTGGCGGAACAAAAATGGCCCCTTCATTGCCAAAAACCATGCGGTCACCGATCCACAACTCACCGTCATTTGGCTCCTCCAGGCCTGCGAGTGACCGGAGAAGCGTTGTCTTTCCGCATCCGGATGGCCCCAGAAGCGTAGTAAAACTTCCGGGCTCTATTTCGAGTGATACCGAGCGCAGGGCGTACACATCTCCCCAGTTTTTTGTGACGTTTCTTATGGATATTCCCTTGGTTGTCATGAGATACCTTTCCTTTTGTTTCTGCTCTCCAGAGCTTTTAGCGAGCCCGCAAGTACAAGACACAGAACGATGATGAATGTCATGAGCGCGTTGCTCAGCTGCCGAGCGCCGATTTCACTGTACGTAAGGGACTGAACGGTTAGAACCCGGTTTCCCGGCGTCATAAGGAGGATAAAGAGGCTCAACTCCCGCACCGTCGTTGTGATGACCAGAAGAACCCCAGCAATTACACCAGGCCGTGCGAGGGGATAGATTATCCGCCGGAAGCGCAGCAAAAGGCCTGCACCCATGAGCATAGCCGCCTCCTCCAGCTCAACACCGATCTGGTGCATTGCGGACACCCCGGTCCTGGTGGTATAGGGAACACGTTTTGCAAACGCTGCAAAGACAAGCAGGAGAAACGTGCCGTATAGCATCGGCAGAAACGGTCTCGGAATAGCGTACAGGGAGAGATACACTGCTCCAAAGGCGATGCTGGGAATCACGATCGGGATAAAACCGATCGAGTCAATTATATTTGCCACTTTGGTACCACGCAGACGCACTACGGCGTACCCGATCAAGAGGCCAAAGAAACCGCACAGTATACCGGCTACTACGGCGACTCGAATCGTGTTCCACGCTCCGCGCCAGACTGCGGGGTTTACCAAAATTCCACTCTCACCTTCCGCCAGCGCCGGATCGCCCGCACCAATCCACCAGTGGAGAGAAACGTTGGACAGCGTCCAGTCGCCTACGTTACGCATAAGACTTGAGTAGGCCAGGAGCATCAACGGCGCGATGATCAGTACTGACAGTACCGCTACCAGCGCCACTCCTACCCCCGTGCGAGCCTTTCCAAAGCGAAACAGGTTCTGCTTGGTACCCTTTCCTCCAATAGTGGCGAAGCTTTTCCGTGTGCCGATCAGTTTGTTGTTTACAGTAATAACGATCGCGGAAAAGGCGATCAAAGCGAGGGCAACACTGAAGGCCTCACTCATCCTGCCAAAACGTGTCATGCTGTATATCTGTGTACTCAAGACGGTAAAACGAGCAGGTGTACCTAACAGAGCCGGTGTGGCAAAGGTACCAAGGACACGCGAGAAGGCGAGCACCGCCGCGGAAAGGATCGCCGGTGCAACGATGGGCATCGTGATCTTCTTCAGGATCAGAAAGCGTGATGCTCCAAGCAACTCCGCGCTCTCCTCAAGCTGGCTGTCTATATTCTCAAGCGATGCTTTGACCATGAGATAAAGAAAGGGAAAGTAGTGCAATGTGGACACGATGACGATCGGTAACGGACCGAATACAAACCATTCCGGCACAAGAATTCCAGTATAGTATGCCAGAAACCCGGTGGAACGTCCCACGCCACGATGCTGGAAAACCTCTATCCATGCCATAGCGAACGCCCAGGAGGGCATCAGATACGGAAGCACACAAAGAACTCCGATTATTTTCTTGAATCGTATATCGGTGAGAGCGACGATCCAGGAGAGAGCGAGGCCCATAACGGTGATCGCCAGGGTCGCCCCGCCACCAACGATAAATGTGTTCAACAGGGGACGGTAAAACCGTGTCCAACTCGTAAAAGTACGTGTCCAGTGTCTTAATGTCAGATCACCCACAGCAGCCCCCGGGATCTGACGCAGATCGTCTACCGTGACGGACAGTGATTCGTACAGGATAAAAATAAGAGGTAGTACGACGAAATACACCAGAACAAGGATAACAAACAGCGATAAGAGGCCCTCTGGACTCCGTAATCGTCGCATGGCTCGCTTAAGGCGCCAGGAAATTTTTATTCTCGGTGTAACCTCTTGTACCGGCGTTACAACAGTATTCACAGCATCATTCCTTTACTGATACGCCCCGCAGTGGATGCGGGGCGCATTGGTTTACACAGCTATTTCGACTCCGAATCAGAAAATGTCGGTAATGAAGTCCAGTACGTCGCCCTGCCGATCGTACACAGCTCCCTCGTCCATCACCCAGAAGTTGAGACTTGAGAGCGGCCACAGTGCATCCGCTACATCAGGAGCTGTTTCGATTTCCGGCACTGTGTCGATATCGTTCCGGCCGGGCCAGTTTCCCGGCGCCCAAAAGGGTTCAAAACCACCACCACCCTGATCATCACCAAAAAGGTGCCGGATAAAGAGTTTTGCCGCATTGGGATTTGGAGCTCTATACGCGATTCCTACGGGATAAATACTGATGCTGCCGATAGACGGCTGCATCTCCAACATCGGGAAGAAGCGAAGGTTGCCACCGGCTGGATCGCCAACTGATCGAAAGCGTGAACCGGCAATTAATCCGACCATCGTCTGGTCGTGATCGCTGGAGCCGACGATACGGGGCACGTCCCGCTCTGATGTTACGATATTGGGTCGATTGTCAAAAAATCGCTTTATCCACTCGTACCCCGCGTTTGGTGCAGTCCCGGAATACGGCCGGCCAAAGTATGCGGCATACGCTTCTTCCATGTCCTGGTTGTATACAGTGGTAAGGATAAAGTAATCGAGCGTCCCTCCATCCTGACGAGGATCTCCCACAACCACGCGGCCGGACCATTCCGGTTCCGTCAGCTCCCAGATATTGGAGAAGGGCTCGCCGCTGGAGAGGCTGTCGTTATAGATCCACTGCCTTGATCCGTATCGCCAGTGCACATAGGGATGCTTCTGATCTTCCGTAAGCGTGTGAGCGAGATCAGGCGGAACCCATGCAAAAAGATGGTTGCGGTCATAAAGCAGCGCTTGCTGCCGCCCTGCCTGGGAGGCCTGAACCAGGTCTGCCCGCCGCATCCCCGCCGCCGCTTCGCGAGCGAACTTTTCAATCACTTCCGACGTCCCCATCATATCCGCCTCGACGGTGAGCCCGGGATACTTCGCTTCAAACGACTCAGCTACACGACCCATCCGGGAAGTTCCTGCATAGATAATGACCGACCCCTCCTGCAATGCAGCCTGATACAACTCGTCGTAGTCGATCTCCGTCTCCGCCCAAGGGCCAAGCCTTGCTTCCTGGAGCCACGCCTCCACTTCCAATGGATACCCGTGAGAACCCATTTCAACTTCCGCACGCCCGCCAGCAAAAGCGGGAGAAACGATCGCGATCGTTACGACTGCAACAAAAAAAACTTTCCGCCATTCCATAGAACACCTCCTGAATACGTAATGCCATTATACACCATAAGACGTAATTACGTATAATTATTTTTACCGGATTATTGCATTTTTTTAGTTATTATTGTGCTATATTTTTTATTTATAACTTTTTTATCGGTAATATCCTCTTACCACGCAGTAAACAGCCCCGACCAAAACAAGCGGTTATGCGGTTTTACGGACTGTTCCTGGTATGCATCCTCGCCGTAGATTGCCTGTAACGCCACATCAAAATCGTTCGTACTGATTCCTTTCAGATAGAGCGTGGCGACAACTCCTTCGATGGTGGGCGTACGGCGCAGAAATCGCGGAAGAA
>SKHB01000027.1 GCA_007117135.1 Microbacteriaceae bacterium
AGCTGGACGGGCAACCCCACCGACCTGGCCGCTTTTGTCGCCTTCATCGAAGAGGGTAACGGCGAAGAGTAGCCAGCTACTTTCCCCTCGATCGTCTTCGAGGACGAAAAAAACGGCGGAGAGCTTTCTTTTTTGCTTGGCGCGCGAGTGTCCTCTGCCATTGCGACCAGTCACCGCGCGCGAGTGCCGAGGTATAGATCTCTTGCTCGGCTGGGCGCATGAGTTGACTGCAGTCGAGGTCCGCGGGAATGGGGTGAAGCGCCAGCCAAGCTTGGAGCTCCGTCGAGGACTCGTTGAAAAACTTTTCGTGGCTGGCGTCGGGTAACAGGCGATACGCAGCCCGATTCGACCAGATCAAGTGAATAGCGGCCAGAGCGCTTAGGTGACTGCCCACTCGTGGTGACAGCGCCCCAACGTCGTAGCTTTCTCGAATCGCTCGCACTTGTGCCACACGCACCAAGTTTTTTTCCGACTTCGTGGTGGTGATCGATGAATCTTCTACCGAAGTGACGTAACGGTAGAACGGAGCATCACAAAGCGATACTGTGTCGGCGGCAAGAGTGACCCCCGCACTCCACGGAATATCCTGCGCCACGCCTTCTCCCAAACGCAGAGATCGAGTGAGTAAGAACTCTCTTCGATACACCTTTGACCACGGGGCAGGCGGCCAAAAAAGGATTCTCGGCTCGGCCGATACATTGGTGACGGGTGTGCGGGAGAGGGCTTCTTGGAGTGCTCCCTGCGTCAAACTTTTCGTCTTGCCTCGGCGAGTTTCCTCGCTGGAAACCAGGACCATGTCCGGTAATTGTTGGATAGTGTTCTGCAACTGACGAAGCCCCCCATCGATGAGCGAATCGTCAGCATCGAGAAAAACAATATAGTCACCGGTTGCGGCATCGACACCAGAATTCCTTGCCGGTCCAGGGCCTTGATTGGTGGTGTGGCGAATCAAGGTGAGCATCGGGACAGTCGGCTGAAGGGAGGTGATCACGTCGGCGGAATTATCAGGGGAGCAATCATCAACACAAATAACTTCTATCCCCTCAACACCCTGGCTGGTGACGGAAGAAATTGCTTGGGCAATTGAATGTTGAGCTCGAAAGACGGGAATCACGACGCTCAACCAAGGTGTCGTTGTCATGACTTCAGGGTAGTAGTCCACCGGCCGAGTGTCTGCACCGGCTGGAGGATGTATTCTTGTCGCTGACGAACAGTGTCTTGCCGGCTTGGCGCAATTGGTAGCGCATCCGACTTGTAATCGGAAGGTTACGGGTTCAAGTCCCGTAGCCGGCTCCAGTTAGGCTTCCTGTGTGGTGAAACTGAAACCTCGAAGCAACAGTGTGTTTGTCGGCGTGACGACCGTTGTCGTCGCCACCGTCATCATCACACTGATTGCGTCTGCTCCGCACAACTCTGCTGACACAGTCGACTCACCACTCGCCGTGGACATGGTGGTCCCACCACCTCCGCCTGTTGAAGTCGAACCTGTTCCACCGCCAGAGCCCCCTCGGATTCGAACCTGCCAGGTGGACCCGGGTGGGGCACTGGCCACCGAGGCGGAGCTAATGGGTTCGGTGGCACTTCTTAGCACTGGTGAAGTGTTGTGGGAGGTAGATGCTGACACCCCGGTGGTGCCAGCAAGCGTTTTGAAGCTTGTCACAGCGCGTGCTGCTCTGAGGGTTTTAGGCCCTGATTTTCGCTTCGTCACGCGGGTTGTTGAGGGCAGCGAAGCAGGAGAATTGTGGCTTGTTGGCGGCGGTGATCCGACGCTCAGCAGAACACCGCCTGGTGCGACCTCCTACTACAGTGATCCAGCACGCCTTGCCGACCTGGTGAGCCAGGTTGTGGAGGCTTACGGGGATACACCAGCTGCGGAAGCTTTTGCCCGGGTGGGGATTGATAGTTCCCGCTATGACTCTTTTCCACAATGGAATGACACGTGGCGGCCCAATGCCGCCACGCTGGGTTTTGTCGCACCGGTGACCGCGCTCATGGTTGACGGGGGGCGGTTTGTGCCAGGGGAGCGGCTCGGTCAGCGAACAAGTGATCCTGTTGGTCAGGCGGCAACTTCGTTTACACGCCAACTATCAGAGGCGAGCAGGTTTTGGCGCAGCGACATCATTACCGGGGTGGCACCGGTCGGCGCACGAACTATTGCTGACGTGTCATCACCACCGCTGTCGGTCCTTGTCGTCCAAATGATTCGAGACTCTGATAACCAGATTGCTGAAGCTCTCATTCGGGAGGTGGCGTTGGCGTTAGCCGTGAGTGACTTCAACCAAGCGGCGCGGGCGGGGCTCGGCGAGGATATTCCCGACCTTGACCTGTTTGTTGCCGATGATGGGTCTGGATTGTCACAAAACAACGTGATGACTGCCGCGTTGACCACAGCGGTGATGGTCGACCTGGTAGCTGATCCTGACGCGCGCGACATTGTTGACTCCCTGCCGCAACCTGGTGAACCGGGATCACTGTTGAGGCGTTTTAGCGGGTTCGAGGAGGTGTGGCCAGACATTTCCGGGAAGACTGGCTCTCTCCTCGGTGTGCGGTCATTGGCTGGAGTGATCTTTGGCGACGACCCCCTTGTGTACTCGATTTTTGTCACCGGATCGCAAGTGGACGACGAGGCGAGGAGCAGCATCGACCGGTTGGTGGCCGAATTTCACAGTTGCGGCGAAAACCTGGCACACTGGGTGCCCACCGAACCAGGAGAGTGACATGCGTGGACTGTTGATTGTTGATGTTCAAAACGATTTCACCGAGGGTGGAGCGTTGGGCTGTGCCGGGGGGGCGGCGGTTGCCGCAGGAATAACCCGCCATATTCGGGACAACGCCGAGACCTACAGTGTCGTTATTGCCTCCCGGGACTGGCACGATGCCGATAACGACAACGGGGGGCATTTTGCAGCACCAGGAGTTGAGCCCGACTTTGTGAACACCTGGCCGATCCACTGTGTGGCAGGAGAGTGGGGAGCTGACTACCACCCAAACTTTGACACCACGCTGGTGACCCACCACGTCAAAAAAGGTCAAGGAATTCCGAGTTATTCGATGTTTGAAGGCTCCACAGACGACGGGAAAACGGTCCAAGAAGTGTTGGATGACCACGGCGTCACCGCCGTCGACGTCGTCGGCATCGCCACCGACTACTGCGTGTTGGCAAGCTCCAAAGATGCACTCGGAGTGGGTCGAGAGGTCACCGTGTTGACCGACCTGGTGGCAGCGGTAACGGCGGAAACCGGTCAGGCAGCGTTGGCTGAACTTCAGAGCCTTGGTGCGAAGACCCGCCCCAGCACTGCCACCGCTTAGACCAACAATTGGTGGGTGGCAAGGTCACGATAGAGGGGCGTTGATTCCAGCAATTCGTCGTGTGTTCCCTGGCCAATAATCTGCCCCTGATCGAGCACGATGATGAGGTCACTGTCGACGACGGTGGAGAGCCGGTGGGCAATGACAATGAGTGTCCTGGAGGCTGCCACCTTGTCGATGGCGTCCCGCATGAGCTGTTCGTTCCTGCCATCGAGTGACGATGTTGACTCATCCAGCAGCAGGATTGAGGGTGCGGCGAGCAGAGCTCGTGCAATCGCGAGTCGTTGACGCTCACCACCGGAGAGCATGACGCCTGCTTCGCCGACCGGGGCGTCGAGTCCCAACGGGTCTCTGCCCAGCACGTCAGTCATATTGACTTCCGATAACACTGCTACACAGTCCTCCTCGGTGGCATCGGGTGCTGCGAGAAGAAGGTTATCTCGAATACTGCCAGCCAATACTGGCGCGTCTTGTTCAACGTAACCGAGCTGTCGCCGGAGAATTTGCCTCGGAAGTGACGTGAGGGGAATACCGGCGAATTCAATGTGTCCGGCCGTCGGGTCATAGAAGCGTTCGATGAGGGCGAAGATAGTTGACTTTCCTGCACCGCTTGGACCCACCAGCGCCACACGAGACCCCACGGGAACATTGAAGTTCACCCCGGAGAGCACCGCTCGCCTCGCCGTCGATTCTTGATCGCCTGTCCCCAACTGGTCGGCTAACAGTTTTTCTGCTTCCGACTTGTGGGCGCGGTCGGGGTAGTGAAAAGACACGTTGTGGAAACCGAGAGCGGGAGTGTCAGAAGGCAGGGGGTCGGGCACGGTGTGGCGGGTATCCGTGACATCGGTGGCGTCCTCAGACGGCAGATCAATGATCTCTTGAATTCGACCCAGAGCGCCAAGAGCTTGGTTTACTGAGTTGATGGCGCCAAAGGCTTGCCCCAGAGGCATGATCATCATGAACAAAAACAGGATGAACGCCACCAGGTAGGCGACCTCTAGTTGGCCTGACGCAACACGGAAACCTCCCACCCCCAGCACCACCAAAAATGCGACCTGCAGGGCAATTCCGGAGACGGGCACCACGAGGGCGGAAATCTTCGCCACCACCAATCCCATCTTCCATGCGCCTTCGGCGTCCCGGTCGATGGCAACAATTTCCCGCTCTGTTGCGCCCGCGGCACGCACTGTCCGGATGGAGCTGATGGCCCGTTCGACGCTCGCAGTGAGGTCTCCCACTTTCTCTTGCGCCTGTCTGCTCGCCTTACGAATCCTTCGAGACAGTGTCACCACCGTGGTGACAGCAATGGCAACAACCGCGATGGTCAAGCTAAAAAGCACAGGATCAAGAATGAGCATCGCGATAATCGCGCCAATAAAAGTGACGGCGCCCCCCAGCGCCTCCACTAAACCCTGGGTCAAAACAGCGCGCAGAAGCGTGGTGTCAGAACCCACCCGTGACACAAGGTCACCTGTTCGGCGCTCATCAAACTCTCGAATGGGCAGGTGAAGCATGCGCCGAACAAGAGTCCTCCTGGAGGAGAGGACCACACCTTCACCCGTTTTTTGTAACAGGTAGTGGCGAAAACCGCTGAGAAGTGCTGTCACAATCACCAGGCTGATGAGTAAAACGACGAGACCTTGGAGAGCTGCCCCCGATTCGACACCAGAAATGACCTGTGCGACGAGTAACGGTTGGGCCAAGCCGGTAAGAGCACCTAACATGCTGAGCGCAATCACCACGCCGAGTATTCGGCGGTGCTCGGCGAGGAAGGGCAATAGTTGGCGGAAAGTGGCACGGGGACCGTCATCTGGTGGTGCCCCAGCTCGCGACCGACGACCACGGAGGCCAAAACCCATACTCATCGCAGCAGGACCTCCATAAGTGTCGTGGAATTGAGTCTGCCACCACTCTTCTCCCGCTCGGCTGGGTGTTCGCTCAGCGGATAACCACCTGGCTGCCAGTAGGCTCTTGGCCCATGGCTCACATAGTGTCCGGTCCGGTCATTTCCGCAGAAAGTCTCACCAAGAAATATGGTGACACGGTGGCTGTCGACGGGATCAATTTTGAGGTGACCCCGGGAGAGTCCTTTGGTTTGTTGGGCCCCAACGGAGCGGGAAAGTCGTCAACAATGCGGATGATTGGTGCGGTGTCTCACCGGACGAGCGGAACGCTTCGAATTCTTGGTCTTGACCCAGACGACCATGGCCCAGCCATTAGGCAGCAGTTAGGGGTTGTGCCCCAGCAGGACAACCTGGACCACGAACTCCGAGTGAGGGACAACCTTATTGTTTACGGCCGCTACTTCGGCTTACCGGCGAGAGATATTGGCCCCCGAGCTGATGAACTGTTGGAGTTTGCCCAACTATCTGAGCGCGCCGGCGACAAGGTTGACGCCCTGTCGGGTGGGATGAAGAGGCGTCTGACCATCGCCCGGTCGCTCATCAACCAACCCAGTCTCCTACTCCTCGATGAACCGACTACCGGTCTTGACCCCCAGGCGCGGCACGTGTTGTGGGACAGGTTGTTTCGTTTGAAAGAACGGGGTGTCACCTTGGTGCTGACCACCCATTACATGGACGAAGCCGAGCAGCTATGTGACCGGCTGGTGGTCATTGACCACGGGAAAATTATGGCCGAAGGGTCACCGAAAGAGCTGATTAGTCGGTATTCGAGTAAAGAGGTTGTCGAACTTCGATTCGGTCAAGACAAAAACGAACAGGTTGCCCCCGAGGTCAATCAGCTGTCGGAATCGGTCGAGGTGCTCCCTGACCGCCTGCTGGCCTACACATCAGACGGCGAGGCACTGCTACATGAAGTGACCTCGCGCGGTTACACACCGATTACTTCGCTTGTTCGGCGGTCCAGCTTAGAAGATGTCTTTTTGAAGCTCACCGGTCGGAGCCTGATCGAATGACACAAATGACGCCCCTACCAGCAGCCACCGTGATGGCGCCGGCGGTCCCGCGGTTTCGATTTTGGTTGGTCACCGAGCGCAAAATCAGGGCGCTGCGTGGCTATTGGTCATCCGCGTTGATCACCAGTTTTGGAAACCCTCTGGTGTATTTGTTGGCCTTAGGGGTGGGTTTGGGGTCGTTAGTGCCGGCAGGGGTCGATGGTGTTCCCTATTTGGTTTTTGTGGCTCCTGCGCTGTTGGCGATGGCAGCTGTCTTTGTCGCCAACGAAGAGTCCACGTACCCGATTTTGGTGGGTTTCAAATATCGACCAATTTTTATTGCCATGCACCAAACATCACTTCGGGGCAGAGATATTCTGCTGGGCAACATGGTGTTTATTGCCATGAGAATGATTGCCACGGTTGGCATCTACTTTTTTGTCATCGTGCTGTTTGGCGGGGTGCAGAACGTGACGTCGCCGTTGGCGATTCTGGTGGCGGCAATGACCGGTTTGGCCGTCGCCGCCATGGTGAGCGCGTATGCGGCCACCATCACTGTTGACCGCGGCCAACTACCGATGCTGTTTCGGCTGGTGTTCATGCCGCTGTTTTTGTTCTCCGGCACATTCTTTCCGCTTGAAATTTTGCCGACCGGCCTGCAAATCATTGGTTGGGTGTCCCCGCTGTGGCACGGGGCCCAGTGGGGCAGAGTGCTCACATACGGTCTTATCGAACCGTGGTGGCTCACCCTCATCCACTTCGCCTATTTGGCGACGTGGATTGTGGTCGGATTGGCTCTGGGTCTGAAAACTTTTGACCGCCGGTTGGAGGACACCTGATGCCGCAGGATACAGATGTCCGACCGGTGAGACCATTTCCTTCCCTCTATTCGGGAAATATTCGAAGCGTGTGGCGTCGGGGCTTAGAAGCCACAAAAACGACGAATGCGCTTGTTATTGTCAGCGGTTTTTTTGAGCCAGTTTTTTACCTGCTGTCTTTAGGGGTCGGCTTTGGTGTGTTGGTCGGTCAGGTGCAAACTTCGACCGGCCAAGACGTTAGCTACGCGGCATACATCGCGCCGGCACTCTTGGCGGTCGCTGCAATGAACGGGGCCATTTATGACTCCACGTGGAACGTTTTCTTCAAACTGAACTTCCAACGCCTCTATGAAGGCATGCTTCAAACTTCGCTTGGCCCTCTTGATGTTGCTGTCGGGGAAATTACCCTGGCGCTCATGCGAGGGGCGCTATATGCGAGCGGGTTTTTGATTGTGATGCAACTCTTGGGCTTAGTGCTATCACCCTGGGCACTGTTAGCGCTTCCCGCCGTGGTGTTGATTGCACTAACATTTGCCGCCATCGGCATGAGTATCACCAGTTATTTGACGACGTTCCAACAAATGAGCTGGGTCAACTTTGCCCTGTTGCCACTTTTCTTGTTCTCCGGCACCTTCTTCCCCCTCGATGTGTATCCCCCAGCAGCGCAGTGGGTCGTTCAAGCGCTTCCCCTGTGGCACGGTGTTGAACTACTTCGAGGCCTCACCACTGGCTCCATCAATGTTGCACTGCTTGGACATGTCGCCTACTTTCTGATTTTGGGTGGTCTGGGGGTCGCGTTTGCGACCAGCAGGTTGAAGACATTGTTTTTGAAGTAGACCAGGTGGCCCTCCTCTACACTCGAAAGCATGCGTTTAGGTCTTCTTCCCGCGGCGGGAGCCGCAACCAGAATGAGCGGTTTGCCAAAGTTTCTGTTGCCGATCAGTGAAGACCAGCAGTGTCTGCTCACCTATCACGTTGACCTGATGGCACCCCATGTGGATGAGATCATCATCCCCACCAGAAACGAATGGGTGGGTCTCCTGAACTCGTTCAACTTTGATTCGACTGTGAACATCGTTGACATGAGCACAGCAACAATGGCGGAGACAGTAAAACGCTCACTTGAGGGCCGAAACTATGACAGCTGCGTTTTGGGGATGCCGGATACCTACTTCGTGGGCGGAAATCCCTACCGTGACCTTGTTCACCAACCAGCAGCCGACGTGTCGCTTGCGGTTTTCCCCACCAGGCCGGAGCAGGTGGGGAAGGTGGGAAGTGTTGATCTTCGTGATGATGGCGTTGTTGTTGACCACGCAGATAAAGAAGCGGATCGTGACTTTGGGACTCACTGGGGGGTGATGGAGTTTGCGGCCAATGTTGAAAAATTCCTCGACCCGACGGCCCAAACCGGCGGGTATCTCATCACTGAGGCACTCACCAGGTCACTCGAGGTTCGCGGTGTCCTCGCCGGTTATCCCTATTTCGATTGCGGAACGTTTAGCGAATACCTTCAATGTCTGACTTTTGTTGACTTGCCAGACCGACCAGACTAACCAGCTTCAGCCTCTGAGGAGGGTGTTCTCTGAGAGGCGGAAATGTCGAAAGAATGCACTTCGGTGCCCGGTAGGGCCACAAACCGAACAGTCATAACGTGCTCGCGAGCTTCCAGAAAAACAGCACCATAGTGGCCACTGAGACGAAATTCGGTCCCTTCGAGAATTTCCTCGAACTCGTGCAAACTGCCTCCACCCACACCATTCACCACGTAGTGGACACCGTCGAAGATGAGATGTTGAAGGGTGTGGTCATGGCCGCTCATCACCATGCACACCCCCCACTGGTCGTAGGGGAAACGGAATTCTTCTTGTGATCTCGCCCTCGCGGAGTGGGGTGGGTGGTGAACGACAGCAATTTTCCACTTGGCGCTACTGGCCGTGACGGCAGCCTCTAACCACTCCTGTTGTCGCACCAAGACATCAGGGTGGTGGAGAGCCTGGTGGCTATCTAATACGAAAAAGTCCACGTCGCCGAAGGTTACGGAATACCAGCGGTGGCCGCGAAGGAAGTCAAAGAACCGGTCAAAGTGGGCAATGCCGAAACCCTCGTGGTAGTCGTGGTTTCCGGCTGCGGGAAAAAAAGAACCACTCTGCAGAAAGTCGCCGTAAAGGTTTCCGACAAGTGTTTGGAACCCCGTTTCGAAGTACACGTTGTCACCGAGAGTAACGACCGCGTTGGCGGGCCTCTCACTCACCATTTGCGCAACCAGGTGGCTTTCCATTTTTCCCGACCCGTAATCACCGACTATGGCGATGACAGGGTGGTCAGACCCGGTGTTGAGAAAATTGCCGCGGAAAGACTGGCCACCCTCACTCACGGTAACTTGGCGATATCCGGGAATGAACCAGCGGACAACGCTGGTAATCCCCAGTCGGCTGTATATCGGGGCCAGTCTCTTTTTCAGAAACCGATTAATCCGCAGTTGTCTTTTTTGCAACCAGCGTAGAGCCTGGGAACGCGACTTCTTTCGACGTTTTGACACACCCGACAGCTTCTGCGGGGTGGGTGTCGGCTCGGCAGTCATCGCATTCTTACTTTACTGACCGATGGCGCTGGTAATGAGAGCGGTGCGGACCGCGGCGTCGGCCGCTTCCGCCCCCTTATCCTCTGACGAGTGGGGGAACCCCGCCCTATCGATGCCCTGTTCCTCCGTGTCGAGGGTGAGGACACCAAAGCCGACCGGTTTTCCCGTTGCCAGGGCAACATCGGTGAGCCCTTGAGTCGCGGCGTGGGCGACATATTCGAAGTGTGGCGTGCCTCCGCGGATAATCACCCCGAGTGCGACGACAGCGTCGAAGCCCGACTCGAGAGCTTTCTTCGCCACAACGGGGAGTTCAAAACTTCCCGGCACTCGAATGAGTTCCCACGACGCTCCACAGCCGTCCAAGAACCGCTTCGCGCCGTCGATGAGGCCGTTCGAGATGTCTTCGTGCCACGAGCCTGCGACAACCGCCACTCGTACCCCCGAGCCGTCAATGGTGTCTGGCGCGGGGCCCGGTGCTCCGTGTCCGCTCATACTGTTTTTCCTTCCTGCGGGAGGGTGATGACTCCAGTGTCTAACTGTCCAGGGAGTTGGTGGCCCATCCGGTCACGCTTCGCTTCCAAATATCCGGCGTTGTCTTCACCGACGCCGACAATCAGAGGTTCCAGTGCAGTCACAGTGATGCCGTGTTCTTCCAACTGTCTTCTCTTTTCTGGGTTATTCGACAGGAGCCGCACTTGGGAGACGCCCATATCGCGAAGAATTGCGGCGGCAGCACCGTAGTCTCTCGAATCCGCTGGAAGACCCAGCGCAAGGTTGGCGTCGAGAGTATCCAACCCGGCTTCTTGTAGCCGGTAAGCCCGAAGTTTGTTGACCAAGCCGATCCCTCGGCCCTCGTGGCCACGCAGGTAAACCACCACACCACCGTGTTCACGAATGGTGTCCATCGCCGACTGCAACTGCGGTCCGCACTCACACTTCAGCGAACCCATCGCCTCACCGGTGAGACATTCGGAGTGAAGGCGAACCAGCATGTTGTCGTGCGGTTCGCCTGACACAATGGCGATGTGGTCGGCACCCGTTGCGCGGTCGCGGTAGGCACGGAGCAGAAATTTGCCGTGTTCGGTGGGGACATTAGTTTCCACTTCAAAAAGAACCCGACTGGTGTCGTCGAGTATGCGGTTTGAAATGGACGGAACGGTGATGCCCTCATCGTTGTCCAGTGTTTGAAGAAGCTGATCGATGGTGATCACAGGCACTCCGTGTTCCTCCCCGAAGGTCAAAAGTTCCGGTAACCGCATCAGCTCGCCGTTATCGTGGACTACTTCGCCGATGACGCCGACCGGGTCAATGCCCGCTCGGGTGAGAAGTTCGACGGTTGCTTCAGTATGTCCGTGACGGGACGTTAACCCTCCTGCGGCTTCGCGGAGGGGAAGAATGTGTCCCGGTCGAATGAGACTCTCCGGTGTTGACTGGGGGTCGGCCAACACTCGAAGCGTTCGGGTTCGATCCGACGCGCTAATTCCCGTCCCAATACCGGTGGCAGCATCCACCGAGATGGTGTAGGCGGTGCGAAGCGGATCCTCCGTGTTGGGGACCATGATGGGCAAGTTGAGGCGGTCCAGCCACGTCCCGGGCATCGGCGCACACAAATATCCGGAGGTGTGTCTTATCATCCACCCCACCCATTCGGGGGTGGCCAATGAGGCGGCTAAAACAATGTCACCTTCGTTTTCTCGCGCTTCATCGTCGACGACGATGACGGGTCGGCCCAACCGAAGATGGTCGAGTGCCTGGTCAAGTGTTCCAATCGGCACGCTACACCCCCTTTCCTTGCATGTGGAGGAGGCGCTGAACGTGCCGGGCCACCATATCCGTCTCCACGTTAACCGGGTCGCCCGCCTGAGCATCGCCCAGTGTGGTTGCTTCCAATGTTTCGGGGATGAGAGATACCTCACACCAGTCATCGCCCACATTTGAAACGGTGAGCGATATTCCGTCGATGGTGATGGAGCCTTTGTGGACAACGAGGGGAGCGATGTCGGGGCTCAAAGTTATGCGAACTACTTGCCAACGGTCGCCCGGGCTCACCCTCACGACTGTTTCAACGGCGTCGACGTGGCCTTGAACGATGTGACCGCCGAGACGGTCACCGAGGGCTGCGGCCCGTTCCAGGTTCACCACTGTCCCTGGAGCCCAGTTTGCTGCAGCTGAGTGGTGAAGCGTTTCTGCCATCACCTCAGCACTGAACGTTCCGTCACCGAAGTCGATAGCGGTGACGCACACCCCCGACACGGAAATGGAGTCGCCGTGGCGGGTGCCATCGAGCACAGTGTGTGCTTGGATGACGACGGTCTTACCGTCGCCAGAGTCAATCAGGCTGACAATGGTCCCTTTTTCTTCAACAAGTCCAGTGAACATTAGGCCTCCTTGGGCAATTGCGGTGGGTGGTGGGCGGGTCGCGCCACGACTCGAATATCCCCGCCGATGATGAAAAGATCTGCAATGTCGAGGTGTCTGGCGTCGCCGAGTGTTGACACACCAATCTCGGTGATGGCGACTTTCTGTCCCCCCACAAGCATCGGCCCCATGGTGACGTGGTACTCGTCGACCAGTCCAGCGCGAACAAAAGCGCCGATAAGTGTTGCACCGCCTTCGACGTAGCACGAGCGAATCCCTCGGCGAGAGAGATCGGCTAAAACGTCGGCAACATTGTGTGTGCGGAAGTGGCTAACACCTGCCGGGTGGAGGTGCAGTTGTGCCGTGTCGGGGATGTCGCGGATGCCGATGACAACGGCATGCGGTTGATGCGGGTACAGGTCGCCGGTTTCGGTTCGGGCGGTGAGAGACGGGTCGTCGATGAGCGCAGTTGAAGTCCCCACCACAATCGCACCGTGCTGTGAACGGTCTACGTGCACGAGCGCCCTGCTTTCAGGTGACGTAATCCACTGACTGGTGCCATCATCAGCAGCAATACGGCCATCGAGTGACTGTGCCCACTTCACAGTGACAAAAGGACGCCCCAGAGAGGTGGCCGTATGCCAGTGGCGGATAATATCCAAGCCTTCATCGGCCAACACTCCGCCAATGACCTCGACCCCGTTCTCAAGCAGGAAGGTGGCGCCACTGGAGGATTCAGTCCCCGGGTCGGACACCGAATACACCACCCGGGAAATGCCCGCCTCCACGAGGGTTTTCGCACACGGCGGCGTTCGGCCTTGGTGGCGGCAGGGTTCCAAGCTCACCACCGCGGTGAGCCCCGCAGCGGAAATTCCTTTTGCTCGAAGCTTCGTGAGGGCGTCCACTTCAGCGTGGTCGTGGCCGGCACCACGATGGAAACCTTCAGCAACAGTGACACCATCCTCGGTGACAAGCACGCAGCCAACCCGCGGGTTTTCGTTCACCAGCGGACCCTTTTTTGCCAACGCGAATGCCTGCCTCATCTGGTCGAACCAGATGATGGTGGGTGGGGCGGCTGTCGTCACGGGTTCCTCAGTGTTCTTGGCCCGGGGTGACAAGAAAACAGCCGCAGACACAAATTACTATCGCCTGCAACCATGCTCCTCCCATCCGGACTTTCACCGTCGGTCACGGAATTTCACCATGTCAACCGCCAAGGGTTTCCCCCAGTCGGGTCGCGGACTGTCACCGCCGGCTCGGAATTACACCGACCCCGGAGCATGTGCTCTGCGCAAAAGTATACGCAGATTGGCTGGAATAGCGCAGGGAAAAAGCCTGGAAGCTAGCGCCGACCCATTCCGATGTAGTGCCACCCGGCCGCTTTCCACAGCTCCCGATCCAAGCAATTTCGACCGTCGACAACAATTCGCCCGGCGGCGCCCGGAAGGGCTGCCGGGTCGGCCGCGCGGAACTGTTCCCACTCGGTGGCGACAACGAGGGCGTCTGCGTCGATGAGAGCTTCGGTGGCGGTTGGCGCGAAGGTGACCATGTCGGCTAACCCACTTGCCTGCACACGTTTCTCGGCCGGGCTCATTGCTTCCGGATCGAATGCCACCACTTTTGCCCCTGCTCGGGCCAAAGACTCCGCAATGTCAAGAGCAGGCGAGTCGCGGATGTCATCAGAGTCTGGTTTGAAAGCGATGCCCCATATGGCAATAGTCTTACCGGCAACTCCATCAAGTTCACTGCTCAACACGTCGAGCACTCGAGCTCGCCGGCGCAGGTTAATTGAGTCAACATCTTCCAAAAAATTGACCGCGTCGCCAACTCCCAGTTCGTGGGCGCGACGAACGAAACCTCGAATGTCTTTGGGAAGACACCCGCCCCCAAAACCAATTCCGGCGTTCAAAAATCGTCGGCCGATGCGATTGTCGTAACCAATGGCGTCGGCAAGGGCGGTGACGTCGGCTCCGACAACTTCCGAAATTTCCGCCATCGCGTTGATGAAAGAAATTTTGGTAGCCAAAAATGAGTTGGCGGCAACCTTCACCAGTTCAGCCGTGGCGTAGTCCATGACAAGGCGCGCTGTTCCCCGCTCAATGATGGGTAAATACACCGCGTCCAAGACGGCGATAAGGTCGTCGTCGCCGCCGTGGATTCCGTAAACCAGCCGGTCCGGGTTGAGCGTGTCTTCAACGGCGAAACCTTCCCGGAGAAACTCCGGATTCCACATCAGTTTGGCTCCGGTGGGTTCGATGAGCTGTCGGAGCCGTTCGGCAGTCCCCACGGGAACGGTCGACTTGCCCACCACGACGTGACCCGGGCCAATGTGGGGCACAAGAGCGGTGACTGCTGCGTCAACATAGGTCATATCGGCAGCACCCGATTCAGACTGGGGAGTGCCCACCGCAATGAAGTGAACCGAACAGTCTGCGACGTTCGAGATGTCCGTGGAGAAGCGTAGGCGGGTCGAGGCGCTGGCCAACAGTTCTGTGAATCCTGGTTCGAAGAAAGGCGGTTGTCCGGCGTTGAGTGAATCAACCTTGGCCTGGTCGACGTCAATTCCGACAACCGTGTGGCCAATGTCTGCCATACATGTGGCGTGCACTGCACCCAAATACCCGCATCCGATGACGGAAATATTCATCGTTGTTCTCTCCTCACACCGCCAGGCTTCAAAAAACCGATGTTGCTATACACACGGGTCAGAGTCTGGTCGGCGATAGCTTCCGCCTTCTCGGCACCAACGGCCAAAAGACGGTCAAGCTCAGCGGGATCATCGAGCAGCTCCAGTGTTTTCACCCTGATGGGCTCGACCATCGCGACGACGGCCTCGCCAACAGCGCCCTTGAGTGGTCCGTAACCACCGCCAGAAAAGTCCTGTTCCGCCTGCTCCATAGTTTTTCCAGTGGCGAGGGTGTACAGGGTCAGCAGGTTGGACACACCGGGTTTTGCGGTGGGGTCAAACCGCACCTCGGTATCCGTGTCGGTGACGGCCTGCTTGATCTTTTTGGCGATGATTGAGGGTTCGTCGAGTAACCACACAATGCCCTGCGGAGATTCGCCAGATTTGGACATTTTGCTGGTGGGGTGTTGGAGGTCATAGATTTTCGCCGCCTGGTCAAGGATGCGAACTTCAGGTTCAACAAATGTCTGGCCAAAACGTTGGTTGAATCGACCGGCCAGGTCGCGGGTCAGTTCAATGTGCTGTCGTTGGTCTTCACCGACCGGGACAATGGCGGCGTCGTAGAGCAAAATGTCTGCCGCTTGCAAAATGGGGTAGGTAAACAGCCCAACGGATGCCACGTCAGTGCCCTGTTTTTGGGTTTTGTCTTTGAACTGGGTCATCCGGCTTGCCTCACCAAAAGCGGTGATGGTGTTCAGCACCCACGCCAACTGTGGATGCTGAGGGACATGCGACTGGACAAACAACACGGCCTGGTTTGGGTCAATACCCGCGGCAATGTATTGGGCGGCTGTTTTGCGGGTGTTTCGCGCCAACACGGCCGGGTCTTGAGGAACAGTGATCGCGTGTAAGTCGACGACACAGTAGACAGCGTCATAGGTTTTTTGCAGCTCCCGCCACTGCAGCAAGGCTCCGGCAAAATTGCCTAAATGTAAAGAGTCAGCGGAGGGCTGCATGCCAGAAAATAGACGGGGTAAGCTCACCGCTCTAAGCGTAGTCGACTAGAGCGTGTAGGTGGCGACGACGGGGGCGTGGTCACTCCACCTGGTGTCGTAACTGGGGGCGCGGTCAATGCGGTAGTCGCTCACAGTGTGGGCAATGTCGGGGGTGGCCAGTTGGTAGTCGATCCGCCAGCCGGTGTCCGTGTCAAACGCCTTTCCCCGGTAGCTCCACCACGAATACGTCCCGTCGACCTCGCCGGCGACTTTGCGCCCGACGTCGACAAACCGGTTGTCAACACCCGTGTTGTAGTCGGGGGTGTCTTCGTGGCCGAGCCACTTGTCTAAATATGCTCGTTCTTCGGGGAGGAAGCCGGCGTTTTTGAGGTTGCCTTTCCAGTTTTTGATGTCCAGCGTGCGGTGGCCAATGTTGAGGTCTCCGGTGACCACAGCGTTGCCGGCTTTTCCCAGTTCAGCCATTCGTTTGTCCATGACTGTCAAGAAAGCGTATTTGGCGTCTTGCTTCTGTGTTCCAGCCTCCCCGGAGTGAACATACGCGCTCACCACGGTGATTTTTCTGCCCTGCGGTGCGTTGACCACTGTCTCTAACCAGCGCCCAGCAGTGTCGAGGTTTTTTGGTCCCAAGGCTGTGGAGACCGATTCGAAGGGAAGTCGAGACAATACGGCAACACCTGCGCGGCCTTTTTGGCTTGCTTCGTCAGACGCAATATGCCATCCGCCGTCGACTAAAGCGTCAACATCTGACCGTTCTGCTCGGACCTCCTGCAGGGTGACAATATCGGCGCCAGAGTTCGCCAACCAGTCGGCCATACCTTTACGGTAAGCGGCACGAATACCGTTGACGTTGACCGTCGCAATAGTGACCACGAGTTTTCGCTGTCCCCCAGGTGTTAAGGCTGGCCGCGGAGAATCGCTTGTTTGACTTCGGAAATAGCTTTGGTGACTTCGATTCCCCTGGGGCAGGCTTCTGAACAGTTGAAGGTGGTGCGGCAGCGCCACACCCCTTCTTTGTCATTCAAAATGTCGAGGCGCACCTGAGCGCCTTCATCCCGAGAGTCGAAAATGAAACGGTGGGCATTCACTATGGCTGCCGGGCCGAAGTATTGGCCGTCTGTCCAAAACACGGGGCAACTGGATGTGCACGCGGCACACAGAATGCACTTGGTGGTGTCATCGAAACGGGCACGGTCTTCAGGCGACTGTAAACGTTCCTTGTCGGGGTTATCTGAGGCGACCAAAAACGGTTGGATTTGCCGATACGACTCGAAGAACGGCTCCATGTCAACGATGAGGTCTTTTTCGAGGGGGAGACCCTTAATTGCTTCGATGTAGACGGGTTGGCTGATGTCCAAGTCTTTGATGAGTGTTTTACACGCCAAACGGTTGCGCCCATTAATGCGCATCGCATCTGACCCGCAAATACCGTGAGCGCAAGAGCGGCGGAAAGACAGTGTGCCGTCTTTCTCCCATTTGATTTTGTGGAGGGCGTCTAAGACCCGGTCGGTCGAAAACATTTCAACGTCGAAGTCTTCCCAGTACGGCTCGTCATCCTTTTCGGGGTTGAACCGTCTGACAATCACCGTCACGGTGAAGGAGGGGATAACACCTTCGTCAGCGGGTGCTTCAGCGAGGGCAGCGCCAGCCATTAGTACTTCCTCTCCATCGGCGGGTAGTTAGTAATCACGACAGGTTTCCAGTCGATGCTGATGTGATCCTCCACGTTTGCTGACTGGGCGTCACCGGTCAGGTAGGCCATGGTGTGAACCAGATACTTGTCATCATTGCGGTCGGGATAGTCGTCACGCATATGACCACCGCGGCTCTCTTTGCGCTCCTTGGCGGAAGCCACCACCACTTCCGCGATGTCGAGCAGGAAGCCCAACTCGATGGCTTCCAGCAGATCGGTGTTGTAGCGTTTACCGCGATCGTGAATCCCAATGTTCTTGTAACGCTCGCGCAAACGGTGAATGGTGCCGGCGACGGCGGTCAACGACTCTTCGGTGCGGAACACTTGAGCGTTCCTGTCCATTTCTTCCTGCAATTCTTTACGAATAGCAGCAAGACGCTCGCTACCGTCAGCGTTCAACGCTGACGCAATGAGGTCCTTCACGCCCTGGTCGGCGTTGTCGGGGAGCTCAGGAAAATCGGCTTCCGCCGCGTATTCGATCGAGTAGCGGCCTGCCCGCTTGCCAAACACGTTGATGTCTAACAGGGAGTTGGTGCCTAAACGGTTGGAGCCGTGAACAGACACACACGCGCATTCCCCGGCCGCGTACAACCCTGGAATGACCGTGTCGTTATCGGCCAGCACTTCGGCTTTGATGTTTGTGGGAATCCCGCCCATAGCGTAGTGGGCGGTCGGCATCACCGGAACTGGTTCATGAACCGGGTCCACACCCAAATAGGTCCTGGCAAACTCGGTAATGTCGGGAAGTTTTGTTTCTAACACTTCCGCCCCCAAGTGTGTGCAGTCGAGGAGTACGTAGTCTTTGTTCGGCCCTGCTCCCCGCCCTTCTGCGACCTCCTGCACCATGCACCGGGCAATGATGTCCCTGGGGGCAAGATCTTTGATGGTGGGGGCGTAGCGCTCCATGAAGCGCTCACCCGACGCATTACGAAGAATTGCGCCCTCGCCCCTGGCCCCTTCAGTCAAAAGAATTCCCAAACCGGCCAGCCCTGTCGGGTGGAATTGGAAAAATTCCATGTCTTCGAGGGGGATTCCTTTTCGCCAAATAATTCCCACCCCGTCACCGGTGAGTGTGTGAGCGTTTGAAGTGGTTTTGTAAATTTTTCCAAAACCACCGGTAGCGAACACGACCGACTTGGCGTGAAAAACGTGAATGTCGCCGGTGGCAAGTTCGTATGCGACCACGCCGGCAGCTTTTTGTGGGGCAGGCTTGCCCTTTTTTTTCTTGCGACTGGTGTCAGGAACCATAATCAGGTCCAACACGTAAAATTCGTTGAAAAATTCGATGCCGAGTTTCACACAGTTTTGAAACAGAGTCTGCAAAATCATGTGACCGGTGCGGTCAGCCGCGTAGCAGCTGCGGCGAACCGGAGCTTTTCCGTGGTCGCGGGTGTGCCCACCAAATCGACGTTGGTCGATTTTGCCATCCGGTGTCCTGTTGAAAGGAAGCCCCATGTTTTCTAAATCAATGACTGCGTCGATTGCTTCCTTGGCCAAAATTTCAGCCGCATCCTGGTCGACCAAATAGTCGCCACCTTTGACCGTGTCAAAGGTGTGCCACTCCCACGAGTCATCCTCGATGTTCGCCAGCGCCGCTGCCATACCCCCCTGAGCCGCACCCGTGTGTGAACGGGTCGGGTACAGCTTGGAAATGACAGCAGTTTTTGCGTTCGGGCCTGCCTCAATGGCGGCGCGCATCCCCGCACCTCCAGCGCCGACAATCACGACGTCGTGCTGGTGGTAATGGGTGGTGATGCCATTGTCGTCGGTCACCGAAGACAACGGAGTGGCGGTGGTGGTTGTCATGAGTCCTTGGTGTGTTTAGGCCGGGCAGAACGAGGGCAGAAGTTCCGCCGGGGCGCCTGCGGGGCACGGGTCGAAAGCGTAAATGGTGAGGGTGCCGATGATCAGCAGAGCCAGAGTGGAGAGCAGGATGGCACCGTGCAAAACCATGCGGGTCTTCTCACGCGTCGCGTAATCGTTGACCAGGGTGCGCATCCCGTTTGCACCGTGAATGAGAGCGAGCCACAGCATCGCCGTGTCCCACACCACCCAGAACGGGTCGGACAGTTTCCCGGCAACGAAGGCGAAGTCGATTGCTTTCACTCCTTCGCCCACCATGAGGTTCACAAACAGGTGACCAAAAATGAGAACAATCAGAACAATGCCTGACGCCCGCATGTAAATCCAGCCCCACTTTTCCCAGTTAATTCCCCTCTTGGGCTTCACCTGGGTGTGAGGAAATTCAATCTGAACGCTCATCGCTCACCACCCAAACACTTTCGAGAGGTGAACGGGAGTAAAACCGGCCATCGTCACGGCCCACAAACCCAACACGCCATAAAACATGGCTCGGTGGTGTCGGGTCCCAATATTCCAAAAGTCGACGAGGATAATCCGGAGGCCGTTGAAGGCGTGGAAAACAACAGCGCCCACGAGACCAATTTCAGCAACACCCATGAACGGCGTTTGGTAGTGGCCAATCACCACGTTGTACGCTTCGGGGCTGACACGAATAAGTCCGGTGTCAAGAACGTGCACAAGCAAAAAGAAGTAAATGCCGACACCCGTGATGCGATGCAACACCCACGACCACATGCCTTCGCGGCCACGATAGAGCGTTCCCCCGGGAATAACAGACTTCTTCTGCCGGGGCGCAGGAATCGTCGGCGAGACCTCAGATGATGGCTCTGGGGACGTATTAACCGTGGTGGTCACGCTATCTCCAATCAACGTGTCACCATCATACGACGCTTTAGCTGGGAACTTTTTCGGGCACGCGAGACGCATGCCCTAACATAATTCTGACGGGTAAACCCGGCATGAACACGATGAGGGGGCGACATGGCCACCACGCCACTGCCCAACTTTCACGCCATCATTCCAGCCGGCGGGTCAGGGGCCAGACTGTGGCCGCTGTCGAGAGCAGACCAACCTAAATTTTTACACGACCTCACCGGCAACGGTCACACTCTTTTGCGCAACACGTGGGACCGGCTTGTTCCACTGGCTGGGTCAGAAAACGTGACGGTAGTGACCGGGGTTGCACACGCTAGACACGTTTCTGCCCAACTGCCCGACCTCCTTCCCGGGAATCTTCTCGCCGAACCCAGTCCCCGCGAATCAACAGCCGCCATTGGTGTCGCAGCGGCTGTTATGGCTATCCGCACACCGGACGCAATTGTCGGCTCTTTTGCCGCTGACCATGTCATCACAGACACGGATGCTTTTCACCGGTGCGTCGCCGAGGCTTACGCCGTGGCCCAGTCAACCGACGCCCTGGTCACCATTGGTATGAGGCCGACGGAACCCTCGAGCGCTTTCGGGTATGTCGAAGTGGGAGAGGGCATCACTGTCGGGGGCGCCCCGTCAGCGAAAAAGGCTGCACGGTTCGTTGAAAAGCCTGACTGGGCAACCGCCACCCAGTATGTGGCTGCGGGGACGTTTTTGTGGAACGCGGGAATGTTTATTGCCCGGGCATCAGTAGTTCTTGACCTTATTCGGCAGCACTCGAGTGAGCTTGCTGCGAGCCTTCATTCTCTCGCTCGCACCTTTGTCGACGGGGACACAAATATTGACCCCGAGTTGTGGGCAGGGTTGGAAAAAATTGCTTTCGATTACGCCGTCGCGGAGCCTGCTGCCGAACGGGGTGTGATGGCAGTTATTCCCGGCGAGTTTGGTTGGGATGACGTCGGTGACTTTGCCGCCCTCGCCCGACTTCACTCGACCGTCGGCGATTTGGCTGTCTTGGGAAAGAACACCAAAGTATTGACCGACGGGGCTTCGGGAATTGTTGTCAGTCAGACTGACCGTTTAGTGTCCCTCATTGGGGTGACAGACATTGTGGTGGTGGACACTCCGGACGCTCTTCTTGTGACGACAAAAGAAAACGCTCAGCGGGTGAAAGCTCTTGTCGACATGTTGCGCCTCGGCGGCGACGAAGACGTTCTTTAGCTGCGCGGGTTTAGGCTAGAGACATGGATCAGGAGTCGCTCAGGCGCATCGCTGAAGCGAGTATGGCCAGGCCTCCTGTCACCGTCATTCCTGGAACGTCCCGGCACGACGTTATCGGCCCGCTGACAGGCAAGAAGAATGTCGGCATTGAGCTGGGTGTTGCGGCCGGGAGCTTCTCACAAAAAATCGTGTCCTCGGGAAAGTTCCAGAAAGTGTTTGGTGTCGACACCTACGACGACTATTACCACCACGTCGAGGAATACCGAGAAGCGCTTCGAACTATTGGGCTGTTAGAAAACTATTCGCTGCTGCGGATGACTTTCGAAGACGCCCGCGAACTCTTTGATGACAACACGTTTGACTTCATTTACGTGGACGGCTTTGCCCACACCGGCCAGGAAGGCGGCAAAACCCTGACCGACTGGTGGCCCAAACTTAAAGTGGGCGGTGTGATGGCGGGAGATGACTATCACACCGACTGGCCGTTGGTGATGTGGGCGGTCAATGACATGGCCGTCCAACTGGGGCTTGACCTTCACATCACTGACACCGTCGACTCATCCAGTTACAACCGCTACCCCTCCTGGTATGTGGTGAAAACGGACGACTCGGCCGCGGCAATTGTGAGACACGCGGAAACCCTCCGGAGTCTCGCCAAACAAGAAGCAGCGAGAGTCTCTGCACACCGCAAAAAGAAAGAACGAAAAAAGGCTCGAGACAAAGCCCTCGTCAACGTGAAAAAGGCGGTTGTTCGTCGGTAGTGCGCTGACCGTTCGCCGCTTGGTGGGTGGTGTCAAACGCCGCCAGTGGGCGTACACTGGGGCTAACCCGGAACCGCCTCAAGACTGTGCGCAATCACCGCTCAGTGCGGCGCCAGCCGGATCACTACACGATGAGAGGACACAGCGTAAGTGAAAACACACAACGCTAAGCGTCTCCTCGCAAGCCTCGCGGGACTCAGCGTTTCCGCCCTTGTGCTTGCCGGGTGCGCTTCTAACGACAATGCTTCGGACTTCCTAGCATGCGCCGTTTCTGACGAGGGCAGCTGGAACGACAAGTCATTCAACGAAGCCGTCTACAACGGCCTTCTGCAGGCTGAAGCTGAACTTGGCGTTCAGATCGCTGACGCCGAGTCCAACAGCGGTGAGGCATACGGCCCCAACCTGCAGGCAATGGTCGACCGCGGCTGCGACGTCATCTTCGGTGTTGGTTTCCTTCTCGTTGAGGACATCAACATTGCCGCTGCTGCCAACCCGGACATGAATTTTGTGACCGTTGACGGGTGGAGCGAAGGAAACGACAATCTGAAGCCTGTTGGTTACAAGATGGAAGAGTCCAGCTACCTCGCTGGATACGTTGCTGCGGCATACGCCAGCCTCGACGCTGATTCCGGTGTCGTCGGAACTTACGGCGGTGTCCAAATTGACGCCGTCGTCGACTTTATGGACGGTTACTACTACGGTGCCATGGCATACGCCGCTGATTCCGGCAAAGACATCACCGTTGTTGGGTGGGACCCCGCATCGGCAACCGGTCAGTTCATCGGTAACTTCGTCGCCAACTCCCCGGAGTCGAAAGCCATTGCCGCCACGCTCATCGAGCAGGGCGCAACGGTGATCTTCCCCGTTGGTGGTGACCAGTTCGGTGCAACCGCTGAAGCTATTGCTGAAGCCGGCATCGACGGAGTCATGATCGGGGTTGACCTGGATATCGCTCTGACCTCGCCGCAGTATGCATCGCTGGTGCTGACCTCTGCTGAAAAGCGGATGACCGCAGCCACCTTCGACATCATCCGCGAAATGGCGATCGACGGTGTCTTCACCGGCGACTACTACATGGGAACCCTCGGGAACGATGGAACCGACATTTCGCCGTTTTACGAGTTTGACTCGGTCATTCCGCAAGACGTGAAGGACCGCCTGGACGAGCTTCGAGCGGGAATCATCGACGGAACCGTCGACCCTCGTAGCTAAGACACGACAACGCAAGACAGATGCCCCCCAGCGACATGTCGCCGGGGGGCATCTGCGTATGTGGGGACATGATGGGGTGCCTTACTATTGGCTAAGTGAAGGCCCGGGAAGGACGGAAGCAGTGAAGCTTGAACTTCGTGGCATGACGAAACGTTTCGGTTCCGTCCTGGCCAATGACAACATTTCGTTGACGGTCAACCCTGGAGAAATTGTCGGCCTTCTCGGTGAGAACGGCGCCGGCAAATCTACGCTCATGAACCTTCTGTATGGCCTCTATCAGGCTGACTCTGGAGATATTGCGCTGGACGACCAGCCGGTCAATTTTCGCGGTCCCGGGGATGCTATGGCAGCGGGTATTGGCATGGTTCACCAACACTTTATGTTGATTCCCGTTTTCACTGTCGCCGAAAATGTCATCCTCGGCCACGAACCAACGACCCGCATTGGTCGTTTGAAAATGGACGAAGCCCGCGACCTTGTCCAGACCATTTCTGATCGTTTCGGGTTCAATGTGGACCCTGACAGTGTGATTGAAGATATCCCGGTGGGTGTTCAACAGCGTGTCGAGATCATTAAAGCTTTGGCGCGTGACGCCAAAGTGTTGGTCTTGGATGAACCGACCGCTGTCCTCACCCCGCAAGAGACTGACGAACTGATGGACATCATGCGTCAACTCGCCGCTGAAGGGACCAGCATCGTCTTCATCACTCACAAGCTGCGTGAAGTGAAAGCTGTCTGCGATCGTGTCGTCGTAATGCGGCAGGGAGCAATTGTGGGGGAAGCCAGCCCCGAGGCGAGCCTTGCCGAGCTGGCTACCCTCATGGTGGGCCGCGACGTCGTCCTGACCGTGAACAAGAGACCCGCCGCCCCGGGCGACGTTGTGTTAAACATTCAGGGCATCACCGTTGTCGACGAACGCAACCAGAAAGTTTTAGACGATGTGAGTCTCGATGTTCGTTCCGGTGAAATTGTTGCAATTGCCGGGGTGCAAGGAAACGGTCAAACAGAGCTGGCCGAAACGCTTCTTGGCCTTCGGATTGCCCAAACGGGAAAAATACTGCTTGCCGGGGAGGACATCACCGACGATCCAGTCAGAGCCGTATTGGATAAAGGAGTCGGGTTTATTCCCGAAGACAGAAAAAAAGATGGTCTTGTCGGAACCTTCAGCATCGAAGAAAACTTCATGATCAATGGTTCTTATGGGCCGCCGTGGGTGAAAGGAGTGAACATCGACTTTTCCTCCCGTGAGGCGAGAGCCGCTGAACTGAT
>SKHB01000156.1 GCA_007117135.1 Microbacteriaceae bacterium
CGCGATTTAGACCCGGAGCCATTTCGCGCCCGGGAGCAAAGTCGCGGCCGACACCGTCAGGCCGGCCTCCCTCACCTTCGGCAAGCTCTTCGTCACGGCCCTCATCTTCTTCGAGCAGTTCCTCTTCCTCAGCGAGCTCTTCTTCATCGAGGGGAACTTCTTCCCACGCGGCCAGAAGCGACCCTGTTCCAGAGGGAACATCGGATACGCCCCCGTCAGGCTGCGAACCACTGAGGGTTTGCAGAACACCGCTTGCCCCAATGCCGGGGTTTGACTGCATGATGCGAGCGGCCATGCCGGCCACGTGCGGAGCGGCCATGCTCGTTCCACTCAGCGATGCACTGGACCCGCCAGAGCCCACCCACGCAGAAACAATCCCTGTTCCTGGCGCGAGAGTGTCCACACATGATCCAGAGTTACTAAAGGGTGCGAACGAGTCATTCTGGGTGCTCGCCCCCACACCAATCACTCCGCGGGCTGAGACCGGGGACACCGAACACGCATCTGACCCGGAGTTGCCCGCTGCGGCGACCACAATGAAACCGCGAGACACTGCCTGCTCAACGGCGGCATTGAGAGCGGAAGACTGGGGACCGCCCAAGCTCATGTTAATGACCGCCGGGCCACCCGGGTGAGTGCTCACAATCCAGTTCACCCCGGCAATGACGTCGGAGGCAAACCCGCCACCGTCACAGTTCAGGACCCGAACTGGCACTACTCTGGCGGACTGCGCAACACCAAAACCGCCACCGATCGCCGTTCCGGCGACGTGAGTGCCGTGCCCGTTACAGTCTTCAACACCGCGCCCGTCGTTCACCGCCGAAAACCCCGTCTGGATGCGGCCAGAAAAGGTACGGTGGGCAGTGTTGATTCCGGTGTCCACCACATACACGGTGATACCGGACCCCGAGGTTTGGAACCGGTAGGTGCCATCGAGTGGCAGTGACGACTGGTCGATGCGATCCAGGCCCCACGACGGCGGGGTCTGCTCGGTGAACGTATCAAAACTACTAATCGGAGTGTTGTCGACAACAGCGTCGTCACCGAAACGTTCCTCAACGGCCGGCGCGTCCGAGGAGGGGACACCGATAACGGCGTCGCCGCCGTTGCCGGGCATCACCAGTTTTGCGTCCGGAATTTCGTCGCGAATTGCGTCGACATCGCTGTCAGGGACAGTGATCAAAACGTAGTCTCCTTTGAGGTCATCGCCAGCGCCAAAACCGTCCGTCTCAGGAGGAGCAATCAGCTCTGGGACGTATGTGGCGGGGTCTTCGGTGCCCGCCTGGGCGCCTTGCGAACCGCCAAAACCGCCCGTGGTCTGTTGCCACACAATTCCCGCAACGGCGAGAAGAGAAAAAACGACGGCAGCGATAACGGCTAACCGGGCCCCGAAACGGGGTGTGGACGAAAATGCACTCATGCGGTCATTGTAAACACGAGGGCCTAAGAATTCTGTGAAGAAGCCAACGGTGTGGATAGTCGCCGGCGAACATCGAGAAGGGCGAACACAAGGGCAAGGCTGACAAACCCCACCGACACTGCCAGTCCCCAACTAAAGCCTGCGACGTAGGAGCTGGTCAGGTCAACACCCTGCCGGGACACCACACCGAAATACACCGACAATACGGCGGCCAGACCCATGGCAGTGCCAATTCGCTGACCCACCTGAGCAATCGATCCGGCCAGCCCGCCACTGGTGGGCGGGACGTCTTCGAGCATCAGGGTTTGGTTCGGGGAAATCACGGCACCCCCTCCAAAACCGGCAATGACCATGGCGCCTGCGACCGCCCACGGCATGAGCGCCGGAGGAACAATGAACGCCAGGAAAATCAAACTACCGAAACCCACCAACACCCCAATAAGCCCCCACACCACAAGAGGCCGTCCAATGCGGTGAACAACCAGACCCGCCTGCCACGACGTGTAGGCGGAGAAGAGGGCGAAGGGGATGGTCACCATGCCGGCGACAATCGGCGAAAACCCGAGACCCTGCTGTAGCCACAGCGTCAACACAATGAAAGTGGAGGGCATGGCGGCAAAGTAGAAACTGGAGATGGCGACACCGTTTCGAAATGACGGGATTCGAAACAGCTCAAAGTCGATAATCGCCACCCGGCCGGCTTGGACGTATCGCTTCTCCCACGAGAGGAACACTCCGCCAAACAACAACGCACCGGCTAGTAACCACCACCTCGCTGGATTGTCAGCGTCGGTTCCAGTGGTCAACACAAAAGGCAGCATCAGAGTGAACACCGTCAGGCCCAACAAAATGGTGCCGATAATGTCAAAATCTTTGACCGCGCCCTCCGGGGCCACCTGTGTTCGAGGAAGAAGGCGAATCGCGAAAATAAACGCGGCAATACCCAACGGAACATTCATCCAAAAGAGCAGATGCCACCCGAGGCTGGGTCCCCCCACACCGACCAGGAACCCTCCCAATGTGGGGCCAAACGCAGTGGATAGGCCAATCACGGCGCCAAAAACACCAAACGCTTTACCGCGCGCTTGCCCTTGGAACAGCTGCTGAATGAGCCCTAACACTTGGGGCATGAGCATTCCCGCTGCGAATCCTTGAGCGATCCGGCCAGCAATCAACATCTCAATAGAGAACGACACCGCACACGCCAGCGACGACAGGGTAAACAGGGCTAAACCAGCAAGGAACATGCCCCGCCGCGAATACAGGTCGCCGAACCGACCACTGGGCACAAGCAGCAGACCAAATGCCAACACAAACCCGGCCACCAACAACTGCACCTCGGTCGGACCAGCGCCCAAGTCGTCAGAAATTGCGGGGATAGCGACATTGATTTTGGCTAAGTCGAGAATCGTCAGCGACGCGACACCCACGGCGACGGCATAGGCGCGCCACGTTTGGCGCTCATCCAACCCAGTCGATGGTTTCTGATCCCCCGAAGTGTGGGGGGTGCGGGGAGAAGACATTATGCCCACTCTACTCCGGTGACCACAGGCTATTCTCCGACGTTTCTCCTCGTCGACATCGCGCGCTGCGCCTCCCGAGTATCTTGCCGTTCCCTCAGCGCGTGCCGCTTGTCATACGCTTTCTTCCCCTTACCCACGCCCAGCTCCACCTTGGCGCGACCCTCCACGAAATACAGTTTCAAGGGAACAAGGGTGTATCCCCCTTGGGCGATGCGTTGCCCCAGCTTCGTGATTTCGTGTTTGTGAAGCAAAAGTTTTCTCTTACGCCTAGGCGAATGGTTTGTCCACGTGCCCTGGGTGTATTCGGGAATATGGACGCCCTCCAACCACGCCTCACCACCGTCAATGAGGGCGTAGCCGTCGACCAGGGAGGCACGGCCTTGGCGGAGACTTTTTACTTCGGTGCCGGTCAACACCAAACCTGCCTCGACCGTGTCTTCGATGAGGTAATCAAAGCGCGCTTTACGGTTAGTGGCAACCGTCTTTTCGCCCTTTTCTTTTGCCATCACTCACCTCCTCCAGGACCCACAGTGTATCGCGGGGGAGGTTCCGGGCTTAGACCCTCAGATAGCGGCTAATAGACACGTAGGAGGCCACGGCGGCCAAGCCAATACCGGTCGCTAACAGAATCGGAACCGTTGTGACCGCGTCCTCGTAACTCACAAACACAGTGGTGGGAAGCTGTGTGGTGAGGAACCCTTGAACAAAGAAGTGAACAATCGCCCAGACAGCCCCGGAGGCCAACAGGGCTCCGAGCAATGCGGCAACAATTCCTTCGAGAATGAATGGAGTTTGAATGAACCTGTTTGAGGCGCCCACCAGTCGCATAATTCCCAACTCTCGGCGTCTGGAGAATGCGCTGAGCCTGATTGTCGTTGAAATGAGGAGCGCTGCTGCGACAAGCATTAGGGCCGCCACGGCAACGGCTGTCAGACTGCCCGCGTTCAATAGGGCAAAGATTTGGTCCAGGTAACTGCGTTGGTCGACAACGCTCTCCACCCCCGCCAGACCCCCCATGGCCTCGAAGATGAGGTCAGTTTGGGTGGGGTCAATGAGGCTGACCCAAAACGTTTCTGGCAGAAACTCTGGTGACACCAAGTCAACAACGGCCGAACCTCGAAACTGCTCACGAAAATTCTCGTAAGCCAAATCCCGGTCTTCGAAGTAGAAGCGCTCAATGTAGGGGGCGAGGCTGGCCGATTGGAGTTGCGCTTCAACTTGCCGAATTTGGTCGGGGCTTGCCTCCTGCTGGTCACAGCCGCCAAGGGTCGAGAAGTCGGTGCAGAGGTAAATGGCCACTTGGGCGCGATCGAACCAGAAGTTTTTCATCTGATTAATTTGCGCCTGCAACAAGATTGCTGTTCCGACAAACGTCAACGAAATGAAGGTCACCAAAACGATGGAGACCACCATGGACGCATTCCGGGCCAAGCCCACGCCGACTTCACGAAAAATGAAGCCCAGTCTCACGCGCGCAACTCCCAGGGGAACTGTTCGGGAATTTCGTCGGGGTCAACCGACAAATCCAGCTTCTTCTTCAACGGTGTCGGCTCAACAGCTTCCCGCTCATCCACAACGGGGATCGGCGCGGTGTCAGCTTCACCGAGCGGCACGGAACCTTCCTGGTATCCGCCCTCGTGCTCGTCGCGGACAATTCGCCCCTGCGAGATTTCTACCACCCGACGCTGCATCTGGTTCACAATGCCGGCGTCGTGTGTGGCCATCAGGACGGTGGTGCCGGAAGCATTAATGCGTGAGAGCACGTTCATAATTCCTGCACTGGTGGCCGGGTCCAGGTTCCCTGTCGGCTCGTCGGCAACCAAAATGGCCGGCTTGTTGACCACCGCCCGGGCAATAGCAACACGTTGCTGTTCACCGCCAGAAAGTTCGTGGGGGAAGTTATCGGCTTTGGAGGCAAGACCCACTGTTTGCAAAACATCGGGGACGGCTTCGTGGATGAAGCCGGAGCTTCGCCCAATCACTTGCAAACTAAAGGCCACGTTGTCGAAAACCGTTTTTTGGGGCAGAAGCCTAAAATCTTGGAACACCACTCCGAGGCTTCGCCGGAAAATGGGCACCTTCCTGGCGGGGATTTTTTTCAAATCTTGACCGAGAACGTGAACCGTACCGTTGGAGGGGCGCTCCTCTTTAAGGATCAACCGCAGAAGCGAAGACTTCCCCGACCCAGAAGCGCCCACAAGGAAGACAAACTCTCCGGCTTGAACGTCGAGGGTCACGTTGTGCACGGCAGGCCTCGCCTGCCCGCGATACATTTTCGACACCTGGTCAAATAAAATCATGGCCCCACCAGGCTAGGCGGGCGGCCAGCAATTTACTGGGTGCGACACTCTACTGGCTACTTTTTCTCCAACGAATTCCGGCACGAATAAACCCGTTGAGATCACCGTCAAAAACAGCCTGCGGGTTATTCACTTCGAAATCTGTTCGAAGGTCTTTGACCATCTGGTAGGGCGCCATCACGTAACTACGCATTTGGTCACCCCAGCTGGCCGTAATTACTCCGGCGATTTCTTTTTTCTTCGCCGCTTCTTCTTCTTTTTGCAGCAGCAACAACCTCGACGCCAACACCCGCATGGCCGCTTCGCGGTTTTGGATTTGGCTCTTCTCGTTTTGGCAGCTCACCACAATGCCACTGGGCAGGTGAGTGATACGAACCGCTGAATCCGTGGTGTTCACCGACTGGCCGCCCGGACCACTGGATCGAAAAACGTCCACCCGAATATCCGATTCCGCAATGTCAATATCAGTCGTTTCAGCCAAAAGCGGCACCACCTCGACGGCGGCAAAAGACGTTTGGCGCTTTCCGGCCGAGTTGAATGGACTCATTCGCACAAGCCGGTGTGTTCCCGCCTCCACGGAGACATTGCCAAACGCGTACGGGCCATCAATTTCGATGGTGGCCGATTTGATGCCTGCTTCTTCGGCATAACTGGTGTCGAGAACTCTCGCCGTATAGTCGTTGTGTTCCGCCCACCGCACATACATCCGAAGGAGCATCTCGGCAAAGTCTGCGGCGTCTACTCCCCCAGCGCCAGCACGAATAGTCATGACGGCCGGCAGGTCGTCGTATTCACCATCGAGCAAGATTTTGATTTCTAAGTCTGCGACAACCTGCTCAATTTCATCCAGTTCGGTGGTGAATTCGGCCTCCGAGTCGTCGGAGCCTTCCTCGGCTGCCATTTGGAGCAGCACCTCTAAGTCGTCAATGCGTTGACCAAGAGTGTCAAGGATGCGCTTGTCAGCTTGGCTCCTGGACAGGGCACGAGTAATTTTTTGTGCCTTCGATGTGTCATCCCACAGGTCTGGCGCTTGAGCATCAACGGAAAGCCGGTCAATGTCGGCCTGAATTTTTTCCGGATCCATCACCTGGGAAATGTCCCGAAATGTCGACCGAAGAGTACTAATGCGGTCGGTGTAGTCGGAGGCGGAAATCACCAGCTAAGACTAACCGACTACGCGAACGCCCCCGAAGGCAGGTCACGCTCATCATTCTCAATCGCCGTCACAATCCTTGTGACCACGTGCTCGGGGGTCATTCCCGGCGGGAATGCCGGGGCAACACCAGCGATCGGGTGTTTCGACAGTTCTGTTTCGGTGTGACCAGGGCGGGCATCCAGCAGTCGCACGCCCATCCGACGCATTTCCCGAGACGCCGCAGCCATATTGGCGTGAAGCGCGGCCTTGACCGCCGAATAGGCGGCCAAACCGGCGGTCGGAGTTTCAGCAACAACCCCGGACAGTGTCACAAAAAACGGTGACCCGCCTGCTTCGCTAGACGCGGTCAAAGCGACAGCTGATTCCTGCAGGAGCATCATGGCCGACCGGGTGTTCACCTGCCACAGCGCGTCCAGTGTTGCCGGGGACAGTTCGCTCGCCGGTCCAAATGCCACAGCACCGGCGGCGAACACCACACCGTCGAGGCGGCCCTGCCGAGCAACAACACCGTCAACAAGCCCAGCTCGGGCTTCATCGTTGGTGATGTCCACAGCGATGACGTCGCCGGGGACGCCAAGCGCGTGGAGCGCGTCGTCGCGACGCCCCACAAGGGTCAGGTGGGCGCCTTTGGCTGACAGTTGCCTGGCGAAGACTGACCCCAACCCGCCGCTTGCGCCAACAACAAGAATCGATGAACCAGAAATCTCAGACATGCGCATTACTGTGTCAGCCAAACCTGGTCGCAAGCCGAGAATGTCAACGGATCAGGGCACGTGCCAGCGACTGGGCTTCGATGTGAACACTGAGCGGAACATACGCCGAGACGAGTGGTGGTCGCCACGTGGCAGAAAGTCTCACCCTGGCCCGCCTACTATCTGGCGTATCTGCCACAACCAGCCGCAAATTGTGGTGGCGGTGGACAACACCGCCAGATAGATACCGCGCCGCCTCTCGCCTGACACCACTGTTGGTCAGCGGAACAATGAGTTCCCCTGACCCCATCCGCAAATCCCCCGGGTCAAATGATTCCGCAGCAAACAGTGCGGTTGCCTCAGCAAGCGCGTGGAGGCGGTGGCGTTCAATAGCTAGTGACGTGGCGGACACGACCACAAACAACAGCGCCACCGCCAACGCCGTCAGCCCCGAAATAAGAGGCATCATTGAGCCGCGTTGCATGGACTGCCCTGTGTGTTTCACCGGCCGCCGCCATACGTGCTCACCCGCGCTGAGGCTTGAGACCCCACCGGTACAGACACCGGCCAGGCACCAGAAAACACCGGCACCTGCCACAGC
>SKHB01000141.1 GCA_007117135.1 Microbacteriaceae bacterium
GAGGTTTCAGGTCGTCCGGCCTCGAGGAGGGCATGCGGATTCTGGGTCGGGTGAACAAGGAACTGGGTTTGCCCACGATTACTGACGTTCACGAAGTCCACCAAATTCCCACCGTTGCTGAGGTCGTCGACGTATTACAGATTCCGGCTTTTCTTTGCCGGCAAACCGACCTCCTGGTGGCGGCCGGTCAAAGCGGACGCGCAATTAATATCAAACGCGGCCAGTTCATGGCAGCCCGTGACATGCGATTTGCCGTGGAGAAAGTTCGCCACGCCGGGGGTAAAAATGTTTTCCTTACCGAACGGGGTGTGAGCTTCGGATATCACGACTTGGTCGTTGATATGCGGTCGTTCCCCATCATGCGAGATTTCACTCCCGTCGTGTACGACGTGACGCACTCCATCCAACAACCTGGAGCGAACGATGGGTCGTCTGGCGGCGCGAGGTGGCTCGCGGCACCCTTGGCCCGCGGTGCGGTCGCGGTCGGTGTTGATGGGTTGTTCTTTGAAACACACCCTGACCCCGATAACGCGCTCAGTGACGGCCCCAACATGATCCCCACATCAGAGCTTCCCGACGTTTTGCGAAAGCTCAAACAAATCTGGGAAATATCGCGGTGAACCTGGCCGCAGGGGATATTCCGTGGGGCGAGGTGAAGCTTCTCGGCTTGGACATTGACGGAGTGTTGACCGATGGCGGTGTCACCTGGCACCAGGATGGCACCGTCTCCAGACGGTTTGACATCAAAGACGGCTTCGGTGTGGTTCGCTTCCAAGAATCTGGGGGGACGGTGGCCGTGATTTCGTCATCCACCTCCCAAGTGGGCCTCGAAAGGCTGACTGCTCTGGGCATTGAGCACATCCACACCGGCGTGCACGATAAAGCCGTTGCACTCACCGAGCTCATGGCACGTCTCAAAATTGACTCTGCCCAAACCGCTTTCATCGGCGATGACGTGCCCGATCTGGGCTGTTTTGAGCTGGTGGGAATTTCGGTGGCGCCGGCAGATGCCGCCACCGAGGTTCTCGCCCAGGCTCGGTATGTAACGATTGCGCCGGGTGGCCGGGGAGCAGTTCGAGAGGTGTGTGACGCCATCTGGGAGCAGGCGACGCGGTGATGAAAAACCTGTCACAAGCACCCTGGTTGACCGGGACCGTTGCGCTGGTCGGTAATGCGTCGAGTCTTCGCTCCAGCACGTTTGGAGCCCTGATTGATTCGCATGACTGTGTGATTCGAATCAATCAGGGTGCTTTTGTTCCTTTGAATGCTCAGTCCACGGGGGTGCGAACTGACGTGCTGTTTATGACACTCCCGGGGTATGCCTGGGATAAAGCGTGGATGTATGGTCGGGGGCGGTCAAAGGCCTCCATGGTGGTCGCCATGTCCCCCAAGGATCGAACATTTCTGGGTATCGACATGGCAAAACTCATTCCCAGTTACCCGATTGAGTGGCACCGGGAACTCTCCGAAACTCTCGATGGTCGCCCCTCCACCGGGGCCATGGCCGTTGACCTTCTTCGACGGACAGTCTCCAGTATTGAGTCTGTTCACATGTTTGGGTTCGATTTTTGGGTCACACCCACCACCTACACCGGTATATCTAAACCGTCTCCGCATAATCCGGCAGCAGAAGAACAGTGGGTGAGGCAGGTCCTTCCACAGGCGAATGTTCACGGTGTGAGGGGCGGTGAGGTCTGATGGGCCGAAAAAAAACACCGTGGACATCGGGATCGGTTGCACTGGTGGGAAGCGCGGAAAGTTTGAGGTATTCGAGCTTCGGCCCAGACATTGATTCCTCTGACCACGTCATTCGCATCAACCAGGGCGCTTTTGCAACACTGGATGCGCCCAGCACCGGTCTTCGAACCGATTGGGTGTTTTTGACTCTCACCGGCCGGGGAACATTCGAGCGTTTGGGATTTTTGTCCAGGGCGCGGAAAGTGTCTAAGGGTGTGGCGCTGATGTCGCCTCTTCGTAGACGTGTTGCCAAAGTTGACCTTGGGATTTTCTTGCCCCACTACCCTGACCAGTGGTTTGTCGAGTTAGAGGAACGCTTAGGCTCGCGGCCGTCGAGCGGTGCGATGGCACTGGACTATTTGGTGAAAACGATGGCCGACCCGACCACTTTGCACCTGTATGGTTTCGACTTTTTTGCCACCCCTGATATCGCGCACGGGAGAAACAATATTCCCCACCACAATCCCGATGCAGAGCGGGACTATTTTTTTGACACCATCGATGCGGCTCAATTTCACCAATCCCCCACCAGTCCGCCTGAGGATTCCCCCCTGTGACCGCCTCTCACCCACACCCCCCGACACACCCGTACGTCGTTGTTGCTAACGATGTGGGGGTGGCGAAACACCACGGGTCAAAAATGGTGACCGCCAGGCTGGTCAACGAGTTGTCGTCTAGAGGATTCGCGGTCGTGACAATACCGGCGGGGGAAAACTGGCGCGACCGTGTCGACTTTATTCACAACGCGGCCGCTGTGGTGGTCAACGGTGAGGGAACTCTTCACCACTCGGCGCCGGCAGCCCAAGAGCTGGTGGCCCTCGCCCCTTACTGCCAGGCGCGGTCCCTCCCGGTTTTTCTGGTGAACTCTATTTGGCAAGACAATTCGTCGACGATGGGCCGTCAGGCAAAAAGTTTCACGGCAGTTTTTGTTCGAGAATCAAGAAGTCAGCACCAGTTGGCCGAGGCGGGTGTGACCAGCGAGGTTGTCCCCGACCTTGTTCTTGGCTGGCCGGTGGCAGATCGTGGAGGTGCAACCAGGAAAGGTGTGATGGTCACCGATTCCGTGGTCCTGTCAGATACTCGACTGTTGGCTAAGTCTGCTCAGGCAACGGGGGCAGTCTTCACCACGTTGGAACCCCCCCTTCCCAAACCACTCGATTACACGGACACACCGTTTATTCGGCTTCAGGCTGACCGGCCGACCACTGTGTCACAACTGTGGCGGGGAGTGGTGAAGAGTGCGTATCGTTTTCGGGGTTCCCTCTATGCAGCACTTAGACGACGACGCGGACAGCAAGTGGAGTTTTCGTTAGACGATTTTTTCGCGGCGTTGACCCGCTCAGAGCTGCTGATTACGGGGCGTTTTCATGCCGTATGTGTGGCCATGGTGACCGAGACTCCCTTTTTGGCGCCGGCGTCAAACAGTCACAAAATCGAGGCGATGCTCGATGACGCAGGATTGTCTCACCGGGTGATCAGTTCGAGCGTTGTCAAAGAGGCGGTGTTGATGCCGCCGTCGTGGACAGACAGCGAAGCTCAAGCTGTGGCTGGGTATGTTGGACGCGCTACCCGCGCGCAACGCGACATGTTTGACACTATTGCCCGCCACGCACACGCCGAAAGGAATTCTGGGTCGTGAACCACGTCAAAATCCTCGGTGCCCGGTCAATAGTGTTGGCCATATTTGCCATGACCCATGCCTTCTGGCCACTGGCCAGGGATGACAATTCTATTTTCTCGTGGGGAGTGTTAGCTCTGGTTCTTGCAGCGGTTTTTGGCGCGTCCCACCGCGTTACTCCCGGCCCCCACCGACCTTTCATCGCGATGATGACCGCGGTGTCGGCAGTCGTTGGAGTGGTGGCCATTGCGGGGGGGATTGTGGCCGGGCCAGGTGTGTTGGCGTGGACCGTTGTGGTTTTCGGTGTTCTCGTGGGGGTGAGCGAGATGGGGGCGGCCAGGACCGGCCAGGGTATTCCTCGACACGACCACATGTTGCTGGGTGGAGCTTCCCTTATGCTTGCTCTCGCTAGTCTGATAGGACCGCTTGACCCCACATGGTTGTCAGGAACGATGGTCGCGTGGGCGGCAATCGGCGCTGTATTAGCCGGGACAGCGTCTGTTGGGTGGAAAGACCAGATCTTGTCTGCTGGCGCTAAGGAGAATAAATCGTGACTGACCGCGACGGCAAGAACTTCACCACGCTTCGACCGGGGGAATATGTGTTCATGGCGGGGTTGATGGCCATTTTTGCGACGCTCATCGTGTTGATGGTGACACGTGACCCGCTGACCGCCGTGCTGGCCGGGGTGGGCATTTTTGTGATTGTGGCCATTGCTATCGCGATGTTGCTGTTGGCAGTTATCCCGAACACCACCCCCGAGGGGGAGAAGAAAAAGCCGGAAACGGGAAACGACTAGGGCTCTAAATAGTCGGCCACCAGTTGGGCGGAGACGCCGACATATGCGGCCGGGGTGAGTTCGTGGAGTCGAGCCTTCGCCGCATCGGAAATATCTAGGCCGGCGACAAATTCTTTAAGTGTTTCTTGACTGACTTTTTGACCTCGGGTGAGGCCTTTCACAACGTCGTAAGGGTCGGTGAGGGTTGACGTTCCGGCGACAATTTCCGCCCGAATAACGGTTTGGATGGCCTCTGCTAAAACTTCCCAGTTGGCCGCCAAATCGTCAGCCATGGACGCCTCATCGATGTCAATTTCAGTCAGTCCGCGACGAATATTTCTCAGGGCTAATAGTGAGTGGCCCAGGGCAACACCAATATTTCTTTGGCTGCTGGAGTCCGTCAAGTCTCTTTGCAGCCTGGTCACCGTCAGAGTGCTGGCCAGGGAGCGCAACAGGGCGTCAGCGATTTCCAGATTGGCTTCCGCGTTTTCAAACCGAATGGGGTTGATTTTGTGCGGCATGGTCGAAGAGCCGGTAGTGCCCGGCTGAGGGATCTGCGTCAAATACCCCATCGAAATGTATGTCCAGATGTCTGTTGCAAGGTTGTGAAGAATTCGCCCGGAATGCGCCACACTGTCAAAGATTTCAGCCATGGCATCGTGGGATTCGATCTGGGTCGTCAGAGGATTCCACGCCAATCCCAAGCTTTCGACAAATTCTTGGGACACGGTCGGCCAGTTGGCTGCCGGCCAGGCGGTGTGGTGGGCGGAGAACGTGCCGGTGGCGCCGTTTAGCTTCCCCAGATAGTCGCTACGCGATATGCGCCCCAGTTGCCGGCGTAACCGGTGGGCGAAAACGGCAATCTCCTTGCCGAAGGTTGTTGGTGTTGCTGGTTGGCCGTGAGTTCTCGCCAACATGGGGACATGGGCCCACTTGTGGGCGAGTGTCGCCAGGTCATTGGCGAGTGCTGTCGCTTCGGGAAGCCACACCCCGTGGACGCTGTTTTTGAGGAGCAGCGCGTAGGAGAGGTTGTTGATGTCTTCACTGGTGCAGGCAAAATGGACCAGCTCATTGAGGTGGCCCATCCCGTGCTGTTCAAGAATTCCGCGGAGAAAATATTCGACAGCTTTTACGTCATGCTGCGTGTGTGCTTCGATCTGACCGAGTGCGGTGACATCTTCACTGTCGAACTGGGAAATGCGGTCTCGGAGAGTCTTTTGCTGGTCACCACTTAGAGGTGTGGTGCCGGCAACGTGGTGGTTGGTCAGGGTGATTAACCATTCAACTTCAACGTGCAAGCGAGTCTTGTTGAGGGCTGCTTCGGAGAATACTTCAGCCAGGTCGCTGACCTGGTGGGCATATCGGCCATCGAGGGGACCAAGCGGGGAGCGTAATTCAGGGGCCATGCGCCAACCTGCTTTCCAATCGTGGACGGTTTCTATTGTGTCCCATTTCTGACTGTCCTCTTTTCTTCCACGCCGCGGCTATCCACAGCTTCCTCATCGCAGCCTCACGCAGCAGGGAAAAAAATGATGATGCATCAGGAGGTGACATGGACGGACAAGACTTTGCTCGACTTGCTGCAGTGGTGGGCCAGGAGCGTTCAACGGTCACCACAGCAGTGGCCCTGTTCGCAACGCACCACATCGGGTCCGACTGGCGAGGAAATACCAGACAACAAGCAGAGTTGGCTCGAGAAGGGGCGATTGAGGCGTGTTCACGGGCTCTTTCGGCTTTAGATGACGCCCAGCGGGAAGCTCTTCGACTGTGGCGTGAAGCACTCGCTGCCCCACACCTCTTGGGAGTTTAGGTGTCAAGTGGGCTGACCATTTTGACCCCGGGTGGTCTGGCGATGGCATCAGAGGAAGTATTTTCTTTGATAGACCAGTGCCGAGTCATGGCCACTGTTTGCGATCAGAGTGCCTGGCGGCTTCGCATGGTTGCCTCAATGACGGAAGGGGTTGGCACAGCGGCTACCGCTCTTCGCGCGGCCCAAGACGAGTGTGAATACCTGGCCACCTCCTTGCACCAGTTGGCCACGGAGGCAGCCGCCCAGGAGGCGTGGCGCCAAAGAACACTTCACTCTCTTCGCGACCGCTTACTCCACACAGCGGTAGCGGGGGCGGCGTGGAGCGGGTCGGGGAAGGGGGACGCTTGGGTTGCGTCAATGACAGGTCACGCGGACGGCTCCTCGGTTCCACGAAGCCAGCTTTCTGGTGGTGTCGACGAGTCGAGCGTGGACGATGCTGCGGCGATACTCCTGGGGCACAACACAGCTCTTCCCGCGGTGTCTGTTACTGCCGTGTTTGTGGCGGGTGCTGTTCGTCCGGCCCAATCAATGGCCGAACGAGTGGCACGAATACCCGACACAAAGAATCCGATTCGCGTCGAAACATACGAGCTATCCGATGGCACGACACACGCGGAGGTCTTCATTGGCGGGACACACGAGTGGGGGGTCGGTTCAGGGGAGACACCATTTGATTTGGAGTCGAACCTAAAACTTGTTGCCGGCCATACCGCTTTGTCTGTTGTTGCAACCACTCAGGCGCTTCGGCAGGCCGGGGTGAAGCCGGGAGACTCGGTGACGTTCACGGGCCATTCGCAGGGTGGTGCTGTGGCGACAACCCTGGCAGAGTCGGGAGTGTACAAAACGACTGGTTTGGTCACCGTCGGGTCGCCGACGGGCACTCTTCCGGTTCGAGGGGACTACCCGGCGGTGGTGATCGAACACACTAATGATCTGGTCCCGGGTTTGGCCGGTGAGCGTCTGACCACTCAGGCAACGGTGGTGACACGCGACAGCGGGCATCGGCGGTTTGACGTTGTGGGCGCTCACTCGACCGACAGTTACGAACATACGGCGTCGCTAATTGACCGGTCGTCCGCACCAGAGTTGTCCATCGTGCCGAGACCGCTGGCGTCGAGCGAACGTGGCCGTGTTGTGGTGTTTTCTGCTACCCGGCAGCTGGCCCAACAGCCGCCTGGATGAAGGGCCGGAAAAGGAGCCCGATGAGCCAGCTACTCAGGCTGAGCACAAGAGCCCCCAACACTCCCCACCAGAAGCCATCAACAGCTAGGCCAAAACCTAGCCACTCGGAAATTGAGTTGACGATGAGCAACATCAGCCCGTTGACAATGAGCGACACAAGTCCGAGGGTGAGGATGTACAGAGGGAAAGCCACAATACGAATCAGATTTCCAATGACAGTGTTAACCACGCCAAAAATTACGGCAACGAGCAAATAGGTCAGAAAGGTTTCGACACTCGGGCCCGTAACAAAAAGCGGTGATCCCTCCGCATAGGCGTTCATGGTGAGCCCGGGAACAAGCCACACCGCCACGCCTAAAGCGGCGGCGGTGATGACGGCACGAAGAACATAGCGGAGCACCCCACCACTATGCCCTATTTGGGTGGTCGGGTGCGAAAGCCTCGACGCACCGTCTACGCTGAAACAGTGAGCGAACAGCCTGACAGCCCGGTCCGATTCCGACCAGACATGATGTCACTCCCGGTGTATCGGCAGGGGAAACCGCCGC
>SKHB01000081.1 GCA_007117135.1 Microbacteriaceae bacterium
ACGTTATCGAGGGCTCGCACGGTGCCGAAGCTCCGTGAAATCCCTCGCGCCTCAAGCAGAGGCTGGTCAGCGTTACTCATGGTCTATCCCTCCGTGGTTGTGCACTGAAAACGCCACGCCAACCGTTGCCTTCCAGTGGCGGGTTATGCGACGCGCAGGTCTCGACGACACCGGTGTCTTTCGATACATACGAGCGCCTGTCTCCATGATGCCAGCATCGTGGATGGCGCGTGCCGTTTGTATCGAATTCCGGTTATCGCTTTCATAACGGCCGCGGAGGGAACACCCGTGGGGTCGGCCGTCAGGGCGCCGATGGCGCGGTGTTGAGGGAATCCTGGTAGTCACGTCGTTGTTTTCTCCCGTGGATTGCTAAAACTGATAGCGACCGGAGACACAGACTGTCCACGGCTGTTATCCAAACGCTTGGCACAGGCGTGCCGAGCGCTTTTGAGCAACATACCCCGTTCGTGTCACCGGTGTCAATTCCTCTAGAATGCTTAGCGGAAATTACTTTTTTGGGGCATACTGACCACACAGCTCCGGCACGCGCAGCCGCGTGAAAAGCGGGTAATGCTCGATAAAAGAGGCTTTTTGAGAAAGAACGAGGAACAGTCAATGAGTGAATTCAACGGACGAACCATTCTTGTCACCGGCGCCAGCGGCGGTATCGGGGGCGAAACGGTTCGACAGCTTGTCCACGCCGGTGCACACGTGATCGCCTCCGGGCGAGACGGTGACAAACTCGCCGAGTTGGCCGCCGAAACCGGGTGCGACACGGTGGTGTTCGACTTGGAGTCTGAAGAGAGCATCAAAGAAGCAATCACCGGTCTTGACCTGTACGGCGTGGTGAACTGTGGCGGGTGGGGAGGCGAAATCGCCACCCCGATGGACACCGACATTGACGTGTTTGACACGGTGATGCGAATCAACGCCCGCGGGTCCCTGTTGGTCACCAAATATGCGTCTCGGGAAATGATCCGCCTGGGTAAGGGTGGCGCCATTGTGAACGTCTCTAGCCAAGCAAGCCTGGTGGCCCTGGAGGGTCACATTTCTTACGGTTCTTCAAAAGCCGCACTGGACAACATCACCCGAGTGTCCGCGCTAGAACTGGGTGGTTACGGGATTCGAGTAAACAGCGTCAACCCCACCGTGGTGATGACCCCCATGTCTGCCTGGTATTGGGGTCGACCAGACATTGAAGGCCCCTTCTTGGAGGCCATGCCTTTACACAAGTGGGCCACTGAAGCAGATATTGCTGGCCCCATCGTGTTTTTGTTGAGCGATAAAGCCAGCATGATCACAGGCGTCTCCCTCCCCATTGATGGTGGCTATTCGAGTCGGTAGAGCCGAGGCATCTGCCCGCTCTTACGACACCACGACAAGCTGAAAGTCGCCATCAGGGCCAGAGTTCAAGCTCACCTGGTCAAAACTGTCAATGATCAGGTCCGCTCCGGCGAGTTCATGGTCGGCGACCGTCCCTCGAAGCGCGACCACGGTGCAACCGGCCGCTTTCGCGGCGGTGATGCCAGCGGGTGCATCTTCAAACACCAAACAGCGGTCAGGGGACACCCCCAAATCTTTGGCGGCGGTCAGAAAAGGTTCGGGGTGGGGTTTGCCGTTGGTGACCCGGTCGGCGGTGACCATTACGGGGGGAATTTCCAGGTTTGTTGCGTGAAGCCGGGCGGTCGCGATGGGAATCGACCCGGAGGTCACCACGGCCCGGCGATGGGGGGCAATGGCGTGAAAAAATGGCTCCGCACCGGCCACCGCACGAACCCCGCTGGCGTCAGCAACTTCCAGCTCAGTGATGCGAGTAAGGCCCTCGTCGTGGAGGGTGTCGGGGAGCAAAATCTGCACCAAGTTTTTGGCCGTCTTGCCGTGATTTTCTTCTAAAGCTTTCGCGCTGACACCGTAGTGTTCGGCGAATTTGCGCCAACTGCGGTTCACCGATGCGGTGGAGTCCACCAGGGTGCCATCCAGGTCAAAAAGCACCGCGTCGAAGCGTTTATCTGCCGAAAAATGCCGACTTTGTGGCGCTGTCATCCCGCTCACGTGCATGAGCACCCGATGGGCCTGTTGCAGGGTGTTGAGGTCCGCGTCGATGGGGTGGTGGGGAATCGACGGGGTGTGACGATCGTCGGTATTGTCTCGGTGTTGGTCCCGGTCACTTCCTCGCGCTGCCCGCCGGGCGGCGAAAAGATCCGTGTCACCGTGTAAATAAAACACGTCGACTGTGGCCGGCGACAGGGCGTCACGGAGCCTGTCCCACTCAGTACCACCGCGAAGCTCCGCGGTGAACGGGGCGACAAGAACAGCAATACCGCAGGTGTCGAGAACGTCGGCTGCAGTGCGAAGGAGGGCCGCATAGCGGCCCGTTCTCACTCCGGCGGGGGCGTCGGGGGAAAGCCAATGGGCAGAATCTGTGCCGGCCGAGGCCACAATCTGATCGAGCAGAGGGTTGGTGAGCGAATCTAAGTCAAGAAGGGGCGCGCCCACGGTGCGTGCCACTTGGCGGCCCAGGGTGGTTTTGCCGCTTCCTGCGACCCCGGCGATGATAATCGCACGGGGAGGCGTTATTTGACTTTTCATTGCCATGGGTCCCAGTATAAGGAGGGCACGACACCGGTGTCATACCTGTAAAGTCGCAGACATAACCCTTTCGGAGGAGGCACGTGACCACTGACCACATGTCTCATGGTGACGCGACCAGCGCGGTGGACGATTCCCCCGGCACAATCCGAGCGGGCATCGACCTGGGCACGTCGAGTATCAAAATGGTTGTGCTCGATTCCGGCCACAACATCATTATCCGGCACCAGGTGGACACGCCCTGGCAACACGGCCCAGGCGGCACCGCAGATATGAGCGCTGACGCGCTCCTCTCTGCCGTTCGTGAACTCATCGGCCTGGTGGAGACAGACGCCACCACTGCCGGTGTGAGTCACATTGACGCCATCGGAATTGCGGGAATGGGGGAGACGGGGGTTCTCCTCGACCAGTCCGACACCGTGTTAGCGCCGGCGATGGCGTGGTTTGACCCGCGAGGGGCGACCCAGGTGGAAGCTTTTCCTGAGACGGTGAAAAAAGAGTTCTCTGGCCGGACAGGATTGCCGCTGGGAAGCCAGGTGAGTGCGGCAAAGATTGCCCACCTCCGAGACGAGGGACTCCGTCTCGCGGGCACCCAGTGGTTGAACCTGCCCGAGTTTGTGGCTTGTCGTCTGGGCGGTGACCGAGCCGTGGAGTATTCCTTGACGTCACGGACAGGGTTGATCGACCAAGATCTGGCAGCACCCTGGAATGCCATGGTCGAAGCCTTGGGCGTTGATGAAAATTTCTTCCCCCCGTTTCGCCACGCCGGTGAGCCCTGGGGCCACGTATCTGACCGGTTTGGGCACATCCTGGCGGGGGCGACCATCACTGTCGCCGGTCACGACCACCTTGTCGCCGCTCACGCCTCTGGCACTCTCACCGACGGCTCCTATTTTGTGTCCATGGGGACAGCGGAAGTCCTCCTGCGCGTTATTGACGAGCCCCTCGGGTTTGCCGCCAGGCAACGCCTGGCAGATGCTCTCATCAACGAAGTCCACTACGTGGTGCCAGGAAAACGGGTTGTTGTCGCCGGGGCAAAAACAGGCCTCGTGTTGGGCCGAGCGCTTCGCATGGTGGGAATCAGTGACCGTTCAGGCCGAGACCAGATAGACCGCACACTCGACCACATTGACTGGTCGGATTTTGTCCCTGCAGACAACCTGGTGGTATCCGGTGCGAGAAACGACGACGGTGAGCTTCTGGTATCGGCCGACATCGACGACGTCGACCCCACCGACCTGATTGCAGCGGTCATCGCCCATTCCAACGACGAAGTCGCCGCATTAGTCGATGCACTGAACAAAGAACTTCCCCCCGCCACACGCACCACCCTCAGTGGTGGGTGGGCGGGGATGAGCGCACTCAATCGTGCTCGTGCTGCCCTCTTGCCCACTGTCACCGTTTTGGCTGACAGTCAAGAAACAGCGGTCGGTGCGGCACTCGCCACACACCCCGCATGGAGCCGAGGAGAGTTTTTGACCACCCCACCCGCCACTACGGAAAGGCACCCCACCGCATGAACCCTATGACCACTGTCGAAAAGAGGGGTCTCCAGTCCATCTGCCAAGACTCCGGAAAAATTGTCATCGTTGCCGCTGACCAGCGAAACAGTATGAAAGCAGTTGTCCAAGACACCCCGGGGGACACCTCAGACATTACGTCGGCCCAGTTAGCGGACATCAAAGCCGACCTGGTGACACATTTAGCCAACCACGCGCCCGCCATCTTGCTGGACCCCGAAGTGGCTCTCCCACAGATTGTCGACAACGGCGTGTTGGGGCGAAACACTGCCCTCGTTGTCGGCTTAGACGCCTCAGGTTTCGCCGTCGAAGACGGTGTGCGATACACCCAGTATGTGCCCGGCATGAGTGTCGAAAAAGCTCGTCGCATGGGCGCCGATGTGATCAAAATGCTCTACTACACACGCCCAGACCTCCAACCGGCAGGCTCCCGGGTATGGCAAGAAATCCACCAGCTGGTCGCCGAGTGCGAACAGGAACAAATACTGCTCATCGTGGAACTTCTCACCTACAAGCTGGAGACAGAAACCGCTGAAGAATACGAGGCAAAATTTGCCGACCTGGTGATCGACGGCGCCCGACTGGCAGTTGATGCCGGGGCAAAACTGTTGAAACTGCAATACCCGGGAAGCGCTGAAGCCTGTCGCGCCGTCACCGACGCCTCCCGGGGGGTCCCCTGGGCGGTGTTATCAGCAGGTGTTGACCACGAGACCTTCATCCAACAGGTCGCCATTGCCGTTTCTGAAGGGTGCGCCGGGGCAATGGCCGGTCGGGCCATTTGGAAAGACAGTCTGTCGTTCGATGAAAAAACCCGAGAAGAACTCCTCACCACGCGCGCCCTACCGCGTCTCAAAGAGCTCTCTCGCGCTGTTGACGGGTAATCTTTCACCACGAAAGTAATTCGACACGGGGTAAAGCACTATGACAACGATGCGTGATGTGGCGGCGCTCGCCGGTGTGAGTGCCAAAACGGTGTCGCGCGTGTTTAACGGTGAACCCAACGTGTTGCCGGAAACCCGTCAAGCGGTAGAACAGGCCATGGCGGAGCTCAACTATGTTCCCAACGGCCTGGCCACTACGTTCCGGGCTGGTCGCAGTTCGGTGATCGGCGTGGCCCTCCCCGACATTTCTGACCCATTTTTCGCCGCCATCGCCCGGTCGATTGACGATGTGGCGAGGCAAAACAAAATGTCCACCCTGGTGGCCAGTCTGACTGAGACGAACCAGAACGAACAGTCCATCATCGAATCCCTGTTAGGGTTTCAACTTTCTGGTTTGGTCATTTGCCCGGCGGGCAAAAATCACCAGTGGCTGGAAAAGTGGAAAAAACAGGTTCCCATTGTGTTTGTCGACCGCATGCCAGACGGCGTGAACTTTGATGCGTTCATCGAAGACGACGAACACAATGGTTACCTGGCCACCAAACATTTGATCAAAAAAGGCCACCGGCGTATTGCCTACCTCGGTGATCGGTTGGAACTCATTACCGAAGCTTTACGCGTCGAAGGGTGGAAGAGGGCGCTTCGAGAAATCGGCGAAGACCCCGAACCAGACCTGTTGGTGTCTGCCGATTCCACCGTTGAACAAACGACAACGGCCATTGACCGTCTGATGTCTTTACCGAACCCACCCACCGCCATTTTTTCGGGTAACCCCCGATGCACCATGGCTTTAGCCCACGTGGATAGTTTTGGTTCTTTTGCGCTCGTAAGCCTCGGTGATTTCCCCCTGTCTGAAGCCCTCAAACCCACCATTAGTGTGATTGACCAAAACCCCAGCGAATTGGGTCGACTCGCAGCCGAGCGAATCATTTACCGGTTGGATAAAGAAAACCCGCCAGCATCTGTTCGCACTGTTCTCGACGTGAAACTTATCGAAAGAGAATCCTGCAGCATCTAACTGCCCTCCGGGACGCTCCTGGAGGGGGCGCCCCGGAAAGGGCTATTAGAAGGCTGTTAGAAGGCTGGCGCCGACTCGAGCCCGGGGGATCAGCAGTGTTTGAAGAGGGTGGTAAAAGTCTGCTTTGTCCCCCCAAATCACCGACGAGGGGGCGTTATTCGTGTCTAGTTCGCTGTACCAGCCGCCGTTAGTGTGGTCGACAAGGTAGGACTGGCAGTAGTCCCACAGTTTCTCGTTCCACGCCGTGTAAGTCGCCTCGCCGGTTACTTTCTCTAACACCAGTGAGGCACTCAACGCTTCACACACCACCCACGCGAGATGTAGGCCGTTGACCACCGCGCCGTCAAAGTCGACGGTGTACACAAAACCGTCAGTTCCGTGCCTCGACCAGCCGTCTTCTAGGGCGCGGTCGAACAGGCCCCTAGCGGCTTCTTCGTGCCAGGGGGATGTCTTCTCCCCGGCGGCATTAAGGGTGTGGGAGAGCTGGGTGACAAGTCTGGCCCATTCAAACCCGTGGCCAGGTGTTGAGCCAAACGGTCGAAACGGGTGGTTGATGTCGTCGTGGTTGTACCGAAGGTCTGGCACCCACTCGTTCGAGAAGTGCTCGGGGATACGCCAGTGGTGTGCTCGGGCGTGGGTGTTGATGACACGGCTTGCCATCCCCTCGGCGCGGTGCAACCACTTTTTGTCACCGGTGACATCAAAGGCCGCAAGGCACGCTTCAGTCATGTGCATGTTGCTGTTTGCTCCCCGATACGCTTCCGGGGTGGTAAACGCACGATCCCAGTTCTCGGTGGTGGCGTTTTCCGACTCGGACCAGAAATGGTCGGTCAACACGGCATCGATTTTGGTCAACATGTCGTCGCCCAGCGGCGAACCGATCGCTTTCAATGAACTGGCGGCTAACACAACAAAAGCGTGCGCGTAGGCGATCTTTTCGCCATTATCTGCGGGGACACCATCAGGGCTGATACTGGTAAACCAGCCGCCATATTCCTTATCCCAGAGCTTATCGAGCAGTGCGGCGCCTGCTTTTTCCGCGTCGGCATAAGATTCCTGGTTGCCGGCTAAAACGTCGATTGCGTAACAGTAGGCGGCGCGACAGTTGATCCACGTGGCCAGGCCTTCATCTTTTTTGACCGTGCCATCGGCGCGAAGGTGACCGAAACCACCCAACTCGGCGTCGAACCCTTTCCGCCCAAACTCGATCAAGTTTCGTCGCTGTTCGTCCAGCCAGACTGTATCCATTGGGGGGCGTCCTCACGTGTGTAGAAATAGGGTTGAGCTCTCATTGTGCCACGGGTGTCATCCCTGAATCTACAAGGATATCGCCCACCACGTTGGGCCAAGATTTTCCTCGCCCCTGACACCCCACCTGACCTATACTGGCGGGTGTCGGTCTTGCAACGAAGGATGGCCAAGGAGCAC
>SKHB01000020.1 GCA_007117135.1 Microbacteriaceae bacterium
CTGATGAGGTAGCTTTCATCGGCGACGACGTGCCCGACCTGGGGTGTTTTGAGTTAGTCGGAATATCAGTCGCTCCCGCTGATGCCGCCGCTGAGGTTCTTCCCCGCGCCCGCTACGTCACGAAAGCACCCGGCGGCAGAGGAGCAGTCCGAGAGGTGTGTGACGCCATCTGGGAGCAGGCTTCGCGGTGATGAAGAACCTGTCGAAGGCCCCCTGGGTGACGGGAAGTGTTGCGCTGGTGGGCAATGCGTCCAGTCTTCGCTCCAGTACTTTTGGGCCAGAAATTGATTCACACGACTGTGTTATCCGCATTAATCAGGGCGCTTTTGTTCCCCTCGACACCCGCTCCACCGGGGTGAGGACAGACGTGTTGTTTATGACTCTTCCCGGTTATGCCTGGGATAAGGCGTGGATGTATGGGCGCGGAAGACTCAAAGCATCAATGGTGGTCGCCATGTCGCCCAAAGATCGAACATTTCTTGGCATCGACATGGCGAAACTCATTCCCTGTTACCCGGTGCAGTGGCATAAGGAACTGTCTGTGACGCTTGACGGGAGACCGTCTACTGGTGCCATGGCTGTTGACCTTCTCAGGCACACAGTGGAGGACATTGCCTCCGTTCACCTGTATGGGTTTGATTTTTGGACCACCCCCACGACGTACACCGGGACATCAAAACCATCCCCTCACAATCCAGCTGCGGAACAACAGTGGGTGAGGCAGGTTTTACCACCCGCCAATATTCACGGTGTTTCAGGAGGTGAGGGCTGATGGGTCGGAAGAAGACACCGTGGACGAGCGGCTCTGTTGCACTAGTAGGCAGCGCGGAGAGTTTGCGCTATTCGAGTTTTGGACCAGACATTGACTCCCACGATCACGTCATTCGAATCAACCAGGGTGCTTTTGCGAGGTTGGATGCGGCAAGTACTGGTCTTCGAACTGACTGGGTGTTTTTGACTCTCACCGGTCGGGGAACGTTTGAACGGTTGGGGTTCCTTCGCCGGGCCAGGAAAGTGTCTCAAGGGGTGGCACTCATGTCGCCACTTCGCAGGCGTGTCGCCCGAGTCGACCTGGGCTTATTTTTACCCCACTACCCTGACCAGTGGTTTAGCGAGCTTGAAGAGCGCCTGGGATCCAGACCCTCCAGCGGGGCAATGGCATTGGATTATTTGGTGAAAACCATGGATGACCCCAGTTCTTTGCACCTGTATGGGTTTGACTTCTTCGCCACCCCCGATATTGCCCACGGGAGAAACAACATCCCCAACCACAACCCGGACGCGGAACGCGACTACTTTTTTGACACCATAGAGGCGGCTCGTTTTCACCAGTCACCTCCACCCCCGTCAAAGGACAACACCCCGTGATTCACCCCTCAAGCCCGACAACGCCATACATTGTTGTCGCCAACGATGTGGGCGTGGCGAAACACCACGGGTCCAAAATGGTCACCGCCCGCCTCGTTGATGAATTCTCAGCACGTGGGGTCCAGGTGGTCACTATCGCGGCGGGGCAGAAGTGGCGGGACCACGGTGATGTCATCGATGGAGCGTCGTGTGTTGTGGTGAACGGTGAAGGAACCCTTCACCACTCTGCTCCAGCAGCTCAGGACCTTCTCACTCTTGCGCCGTATTGCCAGGCCAGGTCCATTCCGGTGTTTTTGGTGAACACGATTTGGCAAGATAATTCGTCGATGATGGCACAGCAGGCCAAAAGCTTCACCGGGGTTTTTGTTCGTGAATCAAGGAGCCAGAAACAGTTGGCCGACGCTGGCGTGGCCAGTGAGGTTGTGCCAGACCTTGTCCTGGGCTGGGTTCCCCCCCCAAGCCCTCGTGTTGCCAGAAAAGGTGTGGTGATCACCGACTCGGTGGTGTTGTCAGACACACAACTTTTGGCCACGTCCGCACAGGCCACCGGCGCACTGTTTACCACCCTCGAACCAGCACATTCCGAGCCCGTCAACTACACCGATACGGCGTTCATCAGGCTTCAGACTCAGTCGCCGACAACTTTTCCCACGCTGTGGAAGAGCGTTGTTCGCTCCGCTTACCGCGCTCGAGGAGCGCTGCTGGCAAAGCTCCGCCGACGGCGGGGTAACCAGGTCGAGTTTTCCCTGGACGATTTCTTCACCGTCCTTCGCCAGTCAGAACTTCTCATCACCGGACGGTTTCACGCTGTATGTATGGCGATGATTACGGGAACACCATTTTTGGCACCCGCGTCAAACAGTCACAAAATTGAGGCGATGCTCGACGATGCGGGACTATCACACCGGGTGATTAGTTCACGGGTAGTGAAAGAGGCCGTTCTCATGCCACCGTCGTGGACAGACAGCGAAGCTGAAGCTGTTGCCCGGTATGTTGGTGAGGCCATCCAGTCACAAAAAACTATGTTTGACACCATCGCCCGCCATGCGACGGCCGAGAGGAATCCAGGTCAGTGAATCACGTCAAGATTCTCGGTGTTCGGTCAATAGTCTTGGCCACATTTGCCATGACTCACGCGTTTTGGCCGTTCGCCAGATACGATAATTCGATTTTCGCGTGGGGGCTGTTGACACTGGTTGTGGCAGTAGTTTTCGCCGTCTCTGCTCGAGTCACTCCTGGACCTCACCGGGCCTTCACCATGGTGACGGCCGTGGTGTCGGGTCTTGTTGGAGTGGTCGCGATTGTCGGGGGAATTGTGGTGGGGCCGGAGCTTCTCGCCTGGACAATTGTGGTGTTTGGTGTTGTCACAGGTATCAGTGAAATCGCTGCTGCTCGGGTGGGTGACCGCATTCCTCGTATGGACCACACGTTGCTGGGTGGAGCTTCCCTTATGCTTGCCCTCGCTAGTCTGATAGGACCACTTGACTCCACCTGGCTGTCTGGAACGATGGTCGCGTGGGCGGCAATAGCTGCAGTTATTGCGGGGACAGCGTCTGTTGGGTGGAAAGATCAGATTCTGGCCGAAGGCGCTAAGGAGAATGTGTTGTGACTGACCGCGAAGGCAAAAACTTCACCACGCTTCGGCCAGGCGAATACGTGTTTATGGCCGGGTTGATGGCGATTTTTGCCACGTTGGTGGTGTTGATGGTGACCCGGGACCCCCTCACAGCAGTGCTGGCCGGGGCGGGAATTTTCGTCATTGTCGTCATCGCCATTGCAATGTTGCTGTTGGCTGTTATTCCCAACAACACCCCTGAGGGGGAAAAGAAGAAACCCGAAACCGGAAACGACTAAGGCTTGAGGTAATCGGCGACAAGGGTCGCCGCCACCCCAACGTATTCTTCCGGTGTCAAAGCATTCAGCCGTGCTTTGGCTTGGTCAGAGATGTCGAGGCCGTCAACAAACTCCCGCAGGGTGTCTTGATTGACTTTTTGACCGCGTGTCAGGCCCTTGACCACGTCATACGGGTCGGTCAGGGTGGAGGTTCCGGCGACAATTTCGGCGCGGATAACAGTTTGGATGGCTTCGGCGAGAACTTCCCAATTGTTGGCCAAATCAGACGCCATTTGGGCGTCATCGATGTCGATTTCGGTGAGACCGCGACGAATGTTTCGAACTGCCAGCAGAGAGTGGCCGAGCGCAACACCAATATTTCGCTGCGTGCTGGAGTCGGTGAGGTCTCGCTGCAGCCTGGTGACCGTCAACGTGTTGGCTAGCGAGCGGAGGAGAGCATCCGCGATTTCAAGATTTGCTTCCGCGTTTTCAAACCGAATCGGGTTGATTTTGTGCGGCATGGTGGAGGAGCCGGTGGTGCCAGGCTGCGGAATTTGCCTCAAATAGCCCATAGAAATGTATGTCCAGATGTCTGTGGCCAAGTTGTGAAGAACCCGCCCAGCGTGGGCCACACCGTCAAAGATTTCAGCCATCGCGTCGTGGGATTCGATCTGCGTGGTGAGTGGGTTCCACGTGAGGCCCAGGCCCTCCACAAACTCTTTCGAGAGAGCCGGCCAGTGAGCGCCTGGCCACGCTGTGTGGTGGGCTGAGAAGGTGCCGGTGGCACCGTTGAGCTTCCCGAGATACTCGGTGGCTGAGATGCGGTCGATTTGGCGCCGCAACCGGTGAGCAAAGACAGCAATCTCTTTGCCAAAAGTCGTTGGTGTCGCCGGCTGGCCGTGGGTTCTCGCCAGCATCGGTACCGCTGCCCACTTATGTGCCAGGCTGGCTAAGTCGTTGGCGAGAGCAGTGGCTTCAGGTAACCACACGCCCTGGACACTGTTTTTGAGGAGCAGGGCGTAGGACAGGTTGTTGATGTCTTCACTGGTGCAGGCAAAGTGGACCAGTTCGTTTAAGTGCGCCAGGTTGTGCTCGTCAAGAATTCCTCGCAGGAAATACTCCACGGCCTTCACATCATGCTGCGTCTTGGCCTCAATTTCACCCAGTGCTGCGACATCGTCGCTGGTGAATTGGGAGATCCGGTCGCGAAGAGCTTTCTGCTGGTCGGTAGTTAGTGGTGTGGCTCCGGCGACCTGGTGAGTGGTGAGGGTAATCAACCACTCCACTTCGACGTGAAGTCGAGTTTTGTTGAGGGCTGCCTCAGAAAAAACCTCGGCCAGGTCAGCGACCTGGTGGGCGTATCGGCCATCGAGGGGACCAAGCGGGGACCGACGTTCTAAGGCCATGAGCCAACCAGCTTTCCAATCGTGGACGGTTTCTATTGTGGCCCATTTCTCACTGTCCCCTTTCCTTCCACGCCGCAGCTATCCACAGCTTTCTTCCTTTCTGACCGCTCCATGCCACGACACCCCATGATGCGGCGGGGAGGAACATGGACGCACATGACTACGCCAGGCTGGCCTCACTGCTGTCCGCGGAGCGGTCAGTAGTGAATGCCGCACTGGCGAGGTTCCGAGGTTTTGACATTGGCCCAGACTGGCGAGGTCGCAGCAGATCTCAGGCAGAAGCTGCCAAAGATGATGCGATAGCGGCCGCCACACACTCCTTGCGTGAACTCGATAACGCCGAAGCGGATGCCCTCCGCTTATGGCGGGCGGCACTCGCCGCCACACACCCACTGGGGGTGTGAATGTCTAGTGGTCTCACCATCCTCACCCCCGGGGGTCTTGCGATGGCCACCGAAGAAGTGTTTGTGCTGATGGATCAGTGCCGGGTGATGGCATCGGTGTGTGACTCGAGTGCGTGGCGCCTACGGATGCTTAGTCACACGGTTGGGGCTGCGGCGCCGGCGGTGACCGCTCTCGACCGGGCACGAGAACAATTCGATGGCTTAGCGGCCTCTCTTCAGCAGTTAGCTTCTCAAGCCGCGGAGCAGGAAGCCTCCAGGGCGCGCAGGCTGGTGTCTCTTCGAGACCGTTTTCTCCACACGGCGGTCGCTGGTGCTGTGTGGAGCGGGGCGGGCAAGGGGGGATCCTGGGCCAACTCGATGACCGGCGGCGTCCCAGCCGCCACTATTCCTCGAAGCCAGCTTCGTGGCCGGGAAGACGCTGCGTCAATGGATGATGCCGCGGCCATTCTTGCTGGCCACGAGGGTGCCATGCCTCATGTCTCTGTTCAGGTGGTTTCCCCGCCTAGCGCGGTTGAACCCGCGCAGTCCATGGCGGAGCGGATTGCTCGAATTCCCGATACGAGACATCCCATTCGTATTGAGACGTATCGGATGCCAAGCGGCGACACCCACGCTGAGGTTTTTATCGCGGGGACGCACGACTGGGGGGTGGGTACGGGACACACACCCTTTGACCTGGAGTCAAACCTGAAACTGGTCGCAGGACACACTGCGTTATCTGTGGTCGCGACCACTCAAGCACTGCGACACGCAGGAGTGAGGCCCGGTGATTCGGTGACGTTCATTGGCCACTCGCAAGGTGGGGCTGTAGCGACAACTCTTGCCGAGTCCGGAGTGTATAAAACAGCTGGCCTTGTCACCGCCGGGTCGCCAACCGGAACTCTTCCCGTCAGGGGCGACTACCCGGCTGTGGTGATTGAACACACCAACGACGTCGTCCCTGGGCTGGGTGGTGGGCGCCTCACGACTCAGGCGACCGTTGTCACCCGCGATAGTGGGCATCACCGTCTCGATGTTGTCGGCGCCCACTCCACCGAGGGGTATCACCACACGGCAACACTCATTGACCGTTCGCCGGCTCGGGAGCTTGCCCTGATGACACCGCCCGTCTCAACCGGCCAACGTGGCCGGGTGGTGGTGTTTTCTGCTACCCGGCAGCAGGACCCACAGCCGCTTGGATGAAGGGCCGGAAAAGAAGCCCGATGATCCAGCTGCTGAGGCTCAGCACGAGAGCACCCAACACCCCCCACCAGAAGCCGTCCACGGATAGGCCAAAGCCGAGCCACTCGGAGATAGCGTTCACAATCAACAGCATGAGTCCGTTCACGACGAGTGAGACCAGGCCGAGGGTGAGGATGTAAAGGGGGAAGGCGACAATGCGAATCAAGTTGCCGATAACGGTGTTCACGACGCCGAAAATCACCGCGACAATCAGGTAGGTAAGGAGGGTTTCGACGCTTTGACCGGTGACAAATAGGGGGGACCCCTCGGCGTATGGGGTCATGGCCAGGCCTGGTACTAGCCAGACCGCGACACCCAAAGCGGCGGCAGTAATGATGGCGCGAATGACGTAACGGAGCACCCCACCACTATGCCCTATTTTGGTGGGGCGGTGCGAAAGCCGCAGGTCACCGTCTACGCTAAAACAGTGAGCGAACAGCCTGACACCCCGGTCCGGTTTCGGCCCGACATAATGTCTCTCCCTGTCTATCGACAGGGCAATCCGCCGCCGCCTGGAGGAATCAAACTTTCCTCTAACGAGGTGCCATTCCCGCCGTCGCCAGCTGTCCGGAAAGCTCTCGAGCACGGACAGTGGAACCGTTACCCTGACGCGACCGCTCTGGGGGTGCGCGAGCGGCTCGCGAGAAAATATGGGGTGAGCGCTGATGAGGTCTTGGTCGGGGCGGGGTCTGTTGCGCTCCTCGCCCAGTGGATTACTGCAGCCGCTGGACCCGGCGATGAGGTGGTGTATTCGTGGCGTAGCTTCGAGGCGTATCCGGGGTTGGTGAGTGTGGCGGGGGCAACCAGTGTTCCGGTACCAAACACTCCAGACCACCGACACGATATTGACGGTTTGGTCAACGCCGTCACCGACAAGACACGTGTGTTGATTGTCTGCACCCCCAACAACCCCACCTCACAAATCGTGACCCGGGAAGAGTTTGACAACCTGATGAGTCGAATCCCGGAATC
>SKHB01000145.1 GCA_007117135.1 Microbacteriaceae bacterium
CCCTCGGTGAGCACTCCCGGGTCCACCACGACGCAAAAAATGCTGCGGTCACCAACCGCCCAACTACTGGGTGTGGGGTAGTAGTAGCCAAAGTCGAGAGATGATGATGCGTGGTCGATTCCAACAAATCGGGCAAATTCGGCCATACATGACGCAATAGCTGTGTTTGCGATGTCCTCAACACCGGGAAACCCTGTCCCCTCCAACACAATTTGTGCATACACCTCAGATTCGTGGGGACGATCACAATCAATGAGCGGGATATCCACCAAATCTGCGGCAATGGGTGTGCTTTGATCCATCAGGCAGTCACCCACATTGAGGCTCAACACCGGCTGCAACACCACCTGGGGGTCGCTGTCGGCCGGGGGAAGGGGTGTTTCTGGTTCTCGCATGTCAGCTTGGCAGCCGGACACAAACAAAAACATTGCGAGCAGTGGGAGGGTCCCGACCTTTTTCATGACTAATCGCCGCCTCGGATGATGGCCACCACTTCGTCGTGCAGCAACGAATTTGTGGCCAGCGCGGACCCCAGCGATATGTCGTGTTCGCCGGTGAGGGCCGAAAACGCTCCGCCCGCTTCCGTCACAATCGGCCAGAGCGCTGCGATGTCGTAAGGCTGCAGGTCCCATTCCCCGGCAATGTCCAACTGGCCTTCTGCCACCAGCATGTATGCCCAAAAGTCTCCAACTGCCCGAGCCCGCCAACACCTGCCCACCAGCTCCATCAGTGAGGCGTGGTGTCCGGCATCCAACCAGCCGGGCAAGTTGTTGTAACTGACAACGGCGTCTTCCAAGGCTGATACGCCACTGACGTGGATCTTTTCCGGCGGGCCGGCGGCCCTCCTGGTCCACGCTCCTTGGCCTGCTGCCGCCCACCACCGCTGCCGCAGTGCCGGCGCACTCACCACCCCAACCTGGGGAATACCGTCAACGGTCAGAGCAATCATGGTCGCCCAAATGGGCAATCCCCGCAGGAAACCGGCTGTGCCATCGATGGGGTCGATAACCCATTCGCGCGATGATTCGGTGCCCCCGCTGTGTCCGCGCTCCTCACCGAGAATGTTGTCATCTGGCCGTGCAGCTCGAATCTTCGCCCGAATGGTGTCCTCAACCGCCCGGTCGGCGTCAGTCACAGGGGTGCGGTCGGGTTTCGTGGTGATGTGGAGGTCTGCTTGGCGAAATCTGGCCATCGACACCAGGTCGGCGTCAGCGGCTGCGGCTAAAGCCAGTGACAGGTCATCTCCCGGAGAAAAAACACTCACAGTGTGAGGGTATCTGGCGCGGGCAAAAACCCGGGGAAACCACCCCGATTTCAGGCGTAATCGGTCTCTTCTCGGTGTCCCAAGAGAAGCCTCAGAGACCGAATCCGGGCAGTCAGCCGACTATCGAGAGTGTCGGTGGCGAGCGCCTTCGTGAGGCCGCATTCTTCTTGGTCCCCACTGTGAGAACAGGCTTTTGGGCAGTCGCGGAGAAAATCAGCCAAGTCGTCAAACCCTGCGGCGACACTTTCTGGGGTGACGTGACCCAAACCAAACGACCTCACCCCCGGGGTGTCGACAATCCACCCGCCGTCAATACTGAGCGCAACGCTCGACGAGGAGGTGTGTCGGCCTCTGCCGGTATGGACATTCACGTCGCCGACTGCCCGGTCAGCAGCGGGGACAAGGCGGTTCACCAGTGTCGACTTTCCCACCCCGGAGTGTCCAACAAAGACACTCACCCGACCGCGCAATAGCGCGGAGAGGGCCTCCACACCGGGTCCGGTGTCCGTGGAACTGAGTGCCACGTGGGGAATGTCGAGGGGGGCGACGTAGTCCAACAGGCTGTCCGCTGACGCGAGGTCTGTTTTTGTCACCACGAGCACCGGTGTGATGTCTTGGTCGAGTGCTGCCACAATGTAGCGGTCGATGAGGCGGGTTCTTGGTTCCGGGTTCGCTGCGGCGACAACCATTACCAACTGGTCAATGTTGGCAACAATGACACGTTCTACTTGATCGGTGTCGTCGGCACTCCGACGGAGGACGTTTTTTCGGGGGCGAATTCGAACAATGCGTCCCAGCGCCCCGTCTGCCCCCGACACGTCGCCCACAATGTCCACATGGTCACCCACCACAATGGACTCTTTGCGGAGTTCTTTGGCGCGGGTTGCGGTGACAGGGCTGGTCGTGGTGGGGCTGTCGATGTGAACACGGTAGCGGCCGCGGTCAACACCCACCACCATGCCTGGGGTGGCATCGGCGTGGGCGGGCCGTTTCTTTGTTCGGGGGCGGTTTCTTGTCTCTGCGTCTTCTCGCTCGTCGTGGACCCAGGTGTAATCGTCTGGGTCCACACGGAAACGGTCAACACTCACGCCGATAGTCCCAGCATTTTCTGCCACAGCGACACAAATTCGGGAAGTGTTTTGGAGGTTTGCCCAATGTCATCAACAGTGACACCCTCCTGGCCAAGACCGATAAGAGCACCGGAGGTGGCCATTCGGTGGTCACCCCACGCCTTCCACACCCCACCTCGAAGCGGCGCGGGGGTGACGGTTATCCCGTCGGGGGTTTCCTTTGCAACACCACCAATCGCGCGAATATTGGCGACGAGCGCAGCGATTCTGTCTGTTTCGTGACCGCGAAGGTGGCCAATTCCAGAAAATGTTGACGGTGAGTCAGAAAAAACACTCAAGCTGATGAAGGTGGGTGCCAATTCACCGGCGTCGTGCAGATCGAGTGTCACACCGGGTAATGGGCGGGCCGAGATTCCCTGGGCCGTGGCGGTGACAGTGGTGGCGGTTCGGGTGATGGTGGCACCAAAGTGTTCCAATAGTTCCGGCACAAGTCTTCCCACTTGGGTGGTCTGATCGGGCCAGCCCAACACTGTCACCGACCCGCCAGCAATTACTGCGGCAGCCATAAAGGGTGCGGCGTTAGACAGGTCAGGTTCGATAACAACGGGGCTTGCCAAAATATTCTGAGGGGCAACATCAAACACGTGGTGTTCGGGCCGCTCCACAACAACACCGCGCTGAGCCAACACGTCAATAGTCATATCAATATGTGGCAGAGACGGGAGTGACTTGCCGGTGTGTTCGATGGTGAGGCCGGCGGGAAACCGTGGGGCGGCAAGGAGCAGGCCGCTCACAAACTGGCTGGACCCAGACGCGTCAATTGTCACGCGGGGTCGCGTGGTCGTTGACATGGTCTGAGGGGTGAGGGTAAACGGCAGCGTTCCGCGACCGTCGTCATCGACGGGGTGCCCCAATTGTTTGAGGGCATCAATAATGGGCCCCATGGGGCGTTTTTCGGCTTGTGGGTCACCCACAAACCGAACTGGACGGGGTTGGAGAAGGGCGACAGGGGGAACAAAACGCATCACTGTTCCCGCCAACCCGCAGTCCACCACAATCGCTGACACATCCGTAGAGTCGTCGAAGCGGAGGGGAGTAATGGCCAGGTCGGGGCCGAATTCTGCGGAGCCGGCCACTTCTGAGATGTCGGCGCCCACTGCGTGAAGGGCTGCCACCATGAGTGATGTGTCCCGGGCGTGTAAAGGCGCGTGAAGGGTGGAGGGAGAAACAGCCAGGCTTGCTAAGACGAGTTCGCGGTTAGTGAGAGATTTGGAGCCGGGAAGAGACAATGCGTGGTGGAGGGGACTGCGCGCCACCGGGCAAGAAAAAATGCCAGTGCTGGGGGAATGAAATGAATCCGTCATTGGTTGTCTAGAGTATCGGGTTCACCCACTACTCAGGAGAAAAAACAGTGTTCGCACCGTCAAGCGTTCTAGACTTGGCCACCATGGTCCCCGGTTCTTCTGAGCCTGTCCGTCCCTCTGATGTGCGGGCGGACTTTGAGCAACAGGCTCTCCCGTTCGCCGATTCGCTGTACGGGGCTGCCATGCGGATGACAAAAAACCCTGAAGACGCCAGTGATCTGGTCCAAGAAACCTTCATCAAAGCTTTTCGGGCCTATTCGCGTTTTGAACAGGGCACCAACCTCAAAGCCTGGTTGTTTCGGATCCTCACCAACACATACATCACCCTGTATCGCAAGCGCCAACGCGAGGGATACCAGGCATCTTTGGACGACATGGCCGACTGGCAAGTCGGTGACGTGCCCTCAGTGACGCAAACAGCGACGCGGTCTGCCGAAGCAGATGCTATTGACAAAATGCCCGGCGTTGCAGTCAGAAAAGCGCTCGCGGATCTCCCCGAAGAACGCCGACTGGTCGTATATTTGGCGGATGTTGAAGGCTTCAGCTACCAAGAAATTGCTGACATTATGGGCACCCCGACGGGGACTGTGATGAGTCGGCTTCATCGGGGTCGCAGTGAGCTTCGAGCTGCCCTCACCGACTACGCAAAAGACATTGTTTTACTCGTTAGCCAAGGAGGTGACGTCGATGGCTGATTGTGGGTGTGATCGGGCAAAAGCCGAATTGGAAGAATTTCTTCGCGGGGAAATATGTCAGACGGAGCGCGCAGAAATTGCCGAACATGTGGAGAAGTGCCCGCCGTGCGGGGAAGAAAAAATGACCCGAGAGCTTTTGACCAAAAAAGTGAAAGACGCCTGTTGTGAGACTGCGCCCGAAGAGCTCACGGTGAGAATCCTCAGTGGCCTCCGGGAAGAGGCCGGCAACTAGTCGAAGCTTCGATCCAAGATGAGTCGTAGCTCTTCCTGGCTGCGCTTTGACGAACCGGTCGCCGGTGATGCCGATGCGGGGCGGGACACGACACGAAGCGGAGCCACGCGGCCATTTCTCGCCTCCATGGCGATAAACGGCCAGGCCCCCTGGTTTTCTGGTTCCTCCTGCGTCCACAGCATTTCTGCTTGACCGTAGCGGCCCAGTGTTGCCTGAAGTTCTGCTTCAGGGAAGGGGTAGTACTGTTCGAGGCGAACCAGCGCGACATGGTCGGCACCACGCTTATCGCGCTCAGCCAACAGGTCGTAGTAAATTTTGCCCGAGCACAACACGACGCGGCTGATTGCGTCCGGGTTAGTGGCACGTGAATCGTCGATCACCTTCTGGAAGCTGCCGGACTGGAAGTCCGCCACACCACTTGTTGCACCTCGCAGGCGCAACATGGCTTTCGGGGTGAAGACGATGAGGGGCCGGCGTGGCCGTTGGTAGGCCTGGCGGCGCAGCAGGTGGAAATAGTTGGCCGGTGTTGACGGCCTCGTGATGGTCATGTTGTCTTCAGCGGCCAACTGCATGAACCGTTCAATCCGGGCGGAGGAGTGGTCGGGGCCTTGGCCTTCATACCCGTGGGGGAGGAGGAGGACAACGCCGGAGCGTTGTCCCCACTTTTGTTCCGCGGAGGAAATGAATTCATCAATGACGGTTTGGGCACCGTTCACAAAATCACCAAACTGTGCTTCCCACATCACCAGCGCGTCTGGTCTCTCCACCGAGTAGCCGTATTCGAAGGCAAGAGCCGCATATTCGCTGAGGAGAGAATCGTAAATCCACAGTCGAGCCTGGTTATCACCCAGGTTCATCAGCGGCAACCACTCTTGACCGTTGTGCCGGTCGTGTAAGACGGCGTGGCGTTGAACGAACGTTCCCCGCCTCGAATCTTGACCTGCCAGGCGAACCGGTGTTCCTTCAACAAGCAGTGACCCGATAGCAATGAGTTCGCCAAAGCCCCAGTCGATGTCGCCCTGGCGGACCATTTCTTGACGTTTTCCCAACAGGGGCAAAAGTTTGGGGTGAACGGTGAAGCCTGGGGGAATGTTTTGATGGGCATCACCAATGAGATGAAGGACCTCTTCGGAGATGCCGGTTTCCGCCATTTCGCCAACAGTGTCGTCTCGCTGAGCCTCGGGCCTGTCCACCCCGGCGATAGCGCCCGAGTCTGCTGAGGTGACTTTCAGGGAACCTGTTTGAACTGCGTGGGTTTCGGCGAAAGCTTCCTCGAGTCGGTGTTGGAAGTCTGTCTGGGCCGCTTCAAACTCTTCCGATGTGATGTCACCGCGCCCCACAAGGGCCTCGGTGTAGAGGGTGCGGACTGAGCGTTTCGCCTCAATCAGGTTATACATCAGCGGTTGCGTCATAGACGGGTCATCGCCTTCGTTGTGTCCGCGGCGGCGGTAACACACCAGGTCAATGACAACGTCTGACTTAAACTCTTGCCGGTAGTCAAAAGCCATCTCGGCGACTCGCAACACCGCTTCTGGGTCGTCACCGTTGACGTGGAAAATGGGGGCTTGAATGGTTTTGGCCACATCTGTCGAGTAGACGGTGGAGCGGGAGTCGTGGGGCAGCGTGGTGAACCCGACCTGGTTGTTGACCACCACGTGAACAGTGCCGCCCGTGCGGTAGGCGCGAAGTTTCGACATTTGCAGGGTTTCGAACACCACACCCTGACCGGCCATAGCGGCGTCACCGTGAATCAAAATGGGCAGGGTGCCAAAGCGACCAATGTCGAGGCGGTCTTGCTTGGCTCGGACGATGCCCTCGAGAACACCGTTCACTGCTTCCAAATGGGAGGGGTTAGCCGCCAGGTAGACGGGAATCTGTTCGCCGCCCGGGGCGGTGTAGTGGCCTTCTGTTCCTAAGTGGTATTTCACGTCACCGGAGCCTTGCACCGTGCTGGTGTCTTGGGTGCCTTCGAATTCGCGGAAAATTTGGCCATACGTTTTGCCGGCAATATTCGCCAACACGTTGAGACGGCCGCGGTGGGCCATGCCCACAGCGACCTCGTCGAGGCCCGTTTCGGCGGCCCTCTGAAGCATTTCATCCACCAGGGTGATCGTCGACTCGCCCCCCTCTAAGCTGAAGCGTTTTTGGCCGACATATTTGGTTTGCAGGAAAGTTTCAAACGCTTCAGCCTGGTTTAGTTTGCTGAGCACTCGAAGCTGAGCGTCGTGGGACGGTTTCTGGTAGGGAATTTCGAGGCGTTCCTGGAACCATTTGCGCTGGGCAGGTTCTTGGATGTGCATGTATTCGATGCCGATGGTGCGGCAGTAGGAGTCCCGCAACACACCAAGAACTTCGCGAAGAAGCATGGTGCGTCGACCGCCAAAACCACCGGTGACAAACTCGCGGTCCAAATCCCAGAAGGTCAGCCCGTGAGATTCGATTTCCAGGTCGGGGTGTGACCGTTGACGATATTCCAGCGGGTCAATGTCGGCCATGAGGTGGCCGCGGACACGGAAAGCGTTGATCAGTTCGTGCACCCGGGACGTTTTGTTCACCTGGTCGGCGTGGTCCACGGCGATGTCTTCAGCCCAGTGAATGGGCATATAGGGAATCCGAAGGGCAGCAAAAATGTCTTCGTAGAAGTTATCTTCGCCGATGAGCAGTTCGTGGACACGCTTCAAAAACTCGCCCGACCCTGCACCCTGGATGACACGGTGGTCATAGGTGGAGGTCAGCGTGATTGTTTTCCCGATTCCCAAGTCAGCCAAGGTGCGCTTGGATGCGCCTTGGAATTCTGCGGGGTATTCCAAGGCTCCCGCCCCAATGATGCAGGCTTGGCCTTTCATGAGACGCGGAACCGAGTGAACAGTTCCAATACCGCCGGGGTTGGTGAGAGACACCGTGTTGCCTTGGAAATCGACCGCTTCTAATTTGCCTTCTCGGGCTCTGCTCACCACATCTTCGTAGGCAGTAATGAACTCGGCAAAACCCATCCCTTGGCAGCGTTTAATTCCTGGCACCACCAGCGTTCTGCTGCCATCAGGTTTGGGCAGATCGATGGCAATCCCGAGGTTGATGTTTGCCGGTGCAATCGCAACGGGTTTTCCGTCCTTTTCGTCGTAGTAGACGTTTTGGCCGGGGTTATCTTTCACTGCTCGGACCATCGCCCAAGCAATCAGGTGGGTGAAGGACACCTTGCCGCCTCGGGCGCGGCGAAGGTGGTTGTTGATAACAATCCGATTATCAATCATCAGTTTTGCGGGGATGGTGCGAACGCTGGTTGCGGTCGGGACCTCAAGACTCTGGTCCATGTTGTGGGCGATGGTTTTTGCGATGCCCCGGAGGGTGGTGACGTGATCCTCAGCCGGAGCCGCTTCCACATTGCCATCGGGCACGACAGAAATTTGTCCTGTGGGCGCCTCCGCGGGAATGGGAATGGGCCGTGGTCCCACCGATGTGGTTTTCGCGGGAATCGAAATGGGGCCTGTTTGTGCGGCGGGTTCGGGGGTCACGACGCTGGCTGGGGGTGGGGTAGCCGGGGTGGTGGCACTGGTGCCGGCACGTTTTTCAAAAACTGGCCACCATTTTTCATCGACCAGCTGTGGGTCCTGCTTATACATTTCCCACATTTCGTCGACGAGCCACTCATTGGCCCCAAAATCGTTGACACTCAAACCGGTGTGCTGTGTTCCGGTGTTGTCTTCAGACACTTTTGCTATCGCCTACTTCCAGGTCGAAAAGGCCATTGGCACGTGTCACTATCCTAACGACAAAAGTTTTCCCATCCTGCTCATTTCGGACACTATTCACCGGTGTGCTGTTATCATTTCTTCACCATGGGAGAACCTCCGTCTAGTAGCGCTGACCCCGGTCATAGACCCGGGGGCGCCAGCGGTGGTGCCCCATGATGGAAGCGTGGATACTGTTTGGGGTGGGCGTCTTGCTCGCCTTCGGAACAGGGGTTTTTGTCGGCAGCGAGTTTGCGCTGTTGAACCTGGAAAGATCAGAGCTGGAAAAGCGGCGTGATCGGGGAGAGCGAGGCTTCGGCCTAACCATTCGTGCGCTCAAGCGCACCTCCACGCATCTCTCCAGTGCGCAGCTGGGAATCACTCTCACCACGCTGCTCACCGGATACACCATGGAGCCAGCCATTAGCCAATTGCTGTCCGGTCCGCTCACAGCTTTGGGCGTGCCCGATGGTGCCACCAGGCCGGTGGGTGCGGTGGCGGGGATTGTGGTGGCGACATTTATTTCGATGACCGTGGGCGAGTTGATTCCGAAAAACTTTGCCCTGTCCATTCCCCACAAAACTGCCAAAGTTCTTATCCCCCTGCAGTTAGCGTTCACATTCGTTTTTTCGCCGGCCATTGCTTTCCTGCAGGGGACAGCCAACAGGATTCTCCGAGCGATAGGCGTTGAGCCCAAAGAAGAGTTGACCTCTGCTCGAACCGCGGACGAACTGGCGAGCCTGGTCCAGCGCTCCGCCACACAGGGACTGTTAGAGACCGACACGGCAACACTGCTCTCCCGCACGATCGCCTTTTCCGGGCTTCAAGCCTCCGATGTGATGACCCCCCGCACCAGTGTTCACGCTGTTCACCGAAGCGACACCGCGGCGGATATTGTGGCGCTCGCCGCCACGACGGGGCTGTCCCGTTTTCCCGTGTATGACGAATCGATGGATGACGTGCGGGGTGTTGTTCACGTGAAACAAGCCGTGTCGGTTCCGCGGGAGAAACGCTCCGACGTTCCCGCCTCGGCCTTACAAACAGATGTGGTGAAGGTACCCGAGACAATGGCCCTGGACGTTTTGTTGACAGAACTTCGAAGCCGCAGCTACCAGCTCGCCATTGTCGTCGACGAATACGGGGGCACTTCCGGTGTCGCCACCTTAGAAGACCTCGTCGAAGAACTCATTGGTGATGTGGCCGACGAGCACGACCCACGCCCCCTCGACATCGTCCGAGCGAGAGACTGGTTGACGTTCCCCGGCCGGTGGCGGCCAGATGAACTAGCGGACCAGACTGGCGTTCGCATCCCCGAATCCGGCCCGTACGAAACTGTCGCCGGGTTCCTCATCGAACAACTGGGACGTTTGGCTGAAGTCGGCGACGAAGTCACCATCGACACCGGTGTGTTCACTGTCGAAAGGTTGGACGGTCGACGCATTGACCGCGTTCGCTTCACCCCCTCCGAGGAACCGGCGGAGGTGAGTGCGCGATGAGTAGCGACTGGTGGGGGTTGGTGTGGTTGGTGGTGTTATTGGCCGGCAACGCGTTTTTTGTCGCATCAGAGTTCGCTGTGGTGGCCGCCAAACGGGCACAAATTGAACCCAAAGCTCTGGCCGGATCAAAACGGGCCAAAAAGGCCCTCTATGCGATGGAAAATGCGACCCTCATGTTGGCCACCAGCCAATTTGGCATTACCGTCTGTTCGCTGATCATCCTTCTCGTCAGCGAACCCGCATTGCACCACCTGTTAGAAATTCCGCTCGGTCAGACGGGGCTAGACCCCGTGTGGGTGAGCGGGGTGTCGTTTGCCATCGCACTGATCATTGTCACTTTTTTGCACGTCGTGTTTGGTGAAATGGTTCCCAAAAATATTTCCTTCTCCCTGCCCGACCAGGCTGTCCTCACCCTCGCCCCGCCACTCGTTGTTGTGTCTCAGGCTATTTCGCCCATCATCAGAGCGTTGAACGCCATTGCCAACGGGTATTTGAGGTTGGTCGGGGTGGAGCCGAAAGCTGAAGCAACCAGCGCGTACACGCTCGACGAAGTGGCGACAATTGTTGCGGAAAGCCAAAAAGAGGGGATTCTCACCGACCAGTCGGGGGCCCTCACGGCGGCCTTCGAGTTCACCACAAAAATCGTTTCCGACATCACCATCGGTTTTCACTCCCTTGTTACCCTCCCCGACGACGCCACTCCGACAGATGTTCAACAGGCGGTCAGCCAACACGGATTCTCCCGGTATGTGCTCAGTGACGCTTCTTCACAGCCCACCGGCTACGTCCACATCAAAGACGTCTTAGATGTCCCCGATGACCAGTGTGACTACCCGGTATCACCGCGCAAAATTCGCAACATGATCACCCTGCCCGCATCAGCTGACTTGGAAGATGCGCTCGCGATGATGCGTCGCACTGGTTCTCACCTTGCGCGTGTTCACGACCTCACCGCCAACACGGTGGGAGTGCTGTTCTTAGAGGACATCATCGAAGAGCTCGTCGGTGAAGTTCAGGATGCCACCAGGCGTGGATACCGCCAAAGCAGGTAACACGGTGGCTGGCGAACACTTCTCTGCGACCCCTGCGACCTGGGAGGGCGCCCCCGCCCTTCTTCGGAAACCTGGAACCCGCGATGACAAATATTCCCGGGGAGTGCTCGGAATGGTCACCGGCTCTCTCGACTACCCCGGCGCGGCACTTCTCGGTGTTACCGCGGCCCTGTCCACCGGGGTGGGCATGGTGAGGTATTCGGGGCCGGCAGAGGTGGCAACCCTGGTTCTTGCCACCAGACCGGAAGTGGTGGTGGGTTCCGGTCGGGTCACCGCCCTGGTTGTCGGCAGCGGTTTCCCCGACACCGACCCTGAAGAACTTCGCCAGCGGCTTCCTGACATTGACCTCACCGGTATTCCCGCGGTGGTGGACGCGGGGGCGATGATTCACCGGGGCCAGTTTCCCGGCCCCGTCATTCTCACCCCTCACCGCGGCGAATTGCAACGACTGGCCAAACACTGGGACGCCCCAGCGGGGTCCCCGGAAGAGACGGCCGTGTGGTTGGCGGACCACCTGGATGCCGTGGTTGTTCTCAAAGGCAATGAAACACTCGTCGTGTCACCAGGGGGCAGAGCGTCCCGACTCCCCCCAGCACCCACCTGGTTGGCGACCGCGGGGACCGGTGATGTGTTGGCGGGAGTCATGGGTGCAGTGGTGGTTGCTGTTGCCAGTGCTGACCCCGACCACACGCCAGATAGTGGCCAGTTGCATGACGCTGCTGTTGTGGCGGCGCTCATTCACCAGCAGGCGGCGCTCATCGCCAGTCACGTGGGTGGTGCTGAGGCCCCACTGCTCCCCAGCGTTTTGGCGGAATCAGTGCGCGAAGCCGTCGCAGGCTTCCTCAGTCGCTGATTCGGGCGAGAAGTTCACCGATGTGGTGCCCCACAATGGCAGACTCGATGAGGAACCCATCGTGGCCGTATGGTGACGCCAACAGGGCCAAGTCTCCATCCGTGATGGTGGTGGGGATGTGGTCGGCCAAATATCGTTGCTGGTCGATGGGGAAACAGCGGTCAGAGTCAATGCCCAACACGAGGGTGGGCGCGGTGATAGACCCCAAAACGTCTGGAATGTCGCCCCGGTCTCGACCCACATCGTGAGAGTTCAATGCCTGCACCAATGTCAGGTAACTGTTGGCGTCAAAACGCCTGGTGAATTTGTTGCCGTGAAAGTCCAGGTAGCTTTCCACGGCAAACCGACCCCGATCGCCGATGGGTGATACGTGTGTTTGCCAGCTTCGCTCAAACCGGTCGTTCAACTCTGAGGGGGAGCGATAGTTCATGATGGCTAGACGTCTAGCCAGCGCCAAGCCCCGATAGGGGCCTTCTTCTTGGTCGTAATAGTCCCCACCGGAAAAGAACGGGTCCACCCGAATCGCTTCCAACTGCAGAGCGTTTGCCGCCACCTGGTCTGCACTGGTGACTGCTGACGACGCAATCAACCCGATGCTTCCTGTCCGCTCCGGGAACATGAGTGCCCATTCGAGAGCGTGCATCCCCCCCATGGAGCCGCCAATGACCGACGCGAACCTTTCGACACCGAGCTCGTTGGCGAGAGGAACAACCGCTTTTACCTGATCGCGAATAGTCAGGTAGGGGAAGCGTGACCCCCACTCCCGACCATCCCTCGTGGGGGTGGAGGGGCCGGTTGACCCCTGGCAGCCGCCGACAATATTTGGCACCACCACACACCACGTATTGGTGTCAATGGCGTCACCGGGGCCGATCACCCCCGGCCACCAACCAGAGGTGATGTGGCCGGGCCCTGCCGGGCCGAAAGCGTGAGAATCACCGGTGAGGGCGTGAAAAACGAGAATCACATTAGTGTTGTCGGCGTTGGGTTCCCCAAACACTTCATACGCAAGCCTGACGTGGGGAATGTGACCGCCCGTTTCAGTGTCGAGGGGGCCCGCTTGGCAAAATCGCCGGTTTCCGGGGTGTTCACCGTCTTGCCATGCGCCGGTCACCGGTGGTGTTCCACGCAACGCTGACGAGGCAGCCTCCGTCACGAAGGCTGCAATTTGAGAATCTGAGGGAACTTGCCAATCCATAGTTCCCCCTATTGTTCACCATTCACGGGTCATCCCCGCTACCAGCCTGCGGCAGCGGGTGTTCAGGCGAGGCTTTTTGCTTCCGCGAAGCCTGCATCCAAGTCGGCGATGATGTCGTCGAGGTGTTCCAATCCCACCGACAGTCTGACGAGACCTGGCGTCACACCGGCGGTGAGTTGCTGTTCTGGGGTGAGCTGGGAGTGGGTGGTGGAGGCGGGGTGAATGATGAGGCTTCTCACATCACCAATGTTTGCCACGTGGCTGAACATGCTGACCCCGTCGACCAGGGCGCGACCCGCATTCACACCGCCCTTGATTTCAAATGACAACACCGCGCCACACCCGCGAGGGGCATACTTTTTCGCGGCGCCATGCCAGGGGCTTGATTCGAGGCCCGCGTAGTTGACCTCCGCTACTTGTGGGTGGGCTTCCAACCACTGGGCAATGGCGAGAGCATTTTCGCTGTGCCGCTCCATGCGAAGAGAGAGGGTTTCGATTCCCTGAATGACCGCACTGGCGTTATCCGGTGACACTGCGGCACCCATGTCGCGAAGAAGTTGGACGCGGGCCTTGATGATGAACGCGATGCCATCACCCAACACGGTCGTGTAACTGGCGCCGTGATAGCTGGGGTCAGGTTCGGTGAGCCCAGGGAACTTGTCGGCGTGTTTCGACCACGGGAATTTTCCGCCGTCGACGATGGCGCCGGCGACAACGGTTCCATGACCGCTCAAAAACTTGGTCGCCGAGTGAACAACAATGTCGGCGCCGTGTTCCAGCGGTCGGACCAAATAGGGGCTCGCCACGGTGTTGTCGACCATGAGCGGCAGGTCGTGTTCGTGGGCGAGAGCACTCACTGCCTCAATGTCGAGAATGTTGATCTTGGGGTTTGCAATGGCTTCACCGAAGAGTGCCTTTGTGTTGGGCTGGATGGCTCGTTTCCACTCGTCCATGTCGTCCTGGTTCTCCACAAAGGTGACCGTAATTCCGAGCTTCGGCAGTGTGTATTTGAACAGGTTGTAGGTGCCGCCATAAATGGAGCTGGAGGAGACAATGTGGTCGCCTGCCTGGGCGATATTCAAAATGGCGGTGGTGGTGGCGGCTTGGCCAGAGGCGAGTAACAGCGCGGCGGTGCCGCCCTCGAGGGCGGCAATGCGCTCCTCTGCTACAGCTTGGGTGGGGTTCATGATTCGGGTGTAAATGTTGCCAAATTCGGCTAAAGCGAAAAGGTTTTGTGCGTGTTCGGCCGAGTTGAAGACGTACGCGGTGGTGCGATAAATGGGGGTGACCCGGGCGTTGGTCGCGGGGTCGGGGGTGGCGCCGGCGTGAATTTGGCGGGTTTCAAACTTCCAAGACTCTGACATTGTTCCTCCTGTGTGGGGCTTTCAGCCTAATTGGCTGTTGTGTCGTTGGCTAGGGGTGTGACATTGTGTGACGTTTTTAGGCTCTCGGTGTCATTTTCTTGCGGGGAGTGATTTTTGCATGAGAATGATTCCCACCCATCGCTCAAACTTGTAACCCACTTTTTGCATGCGACCTGTTTCGACGAAACCAAACTTTTCGTGAAGCGCGAGAGAGGCTTCAGCGCCCTGGTCGGCGATAACGGCGATGATCTCTCTGATTCCTTTTTCTTTGCAGGCGTCAATGAGGGCACGAAGAAGCGCCGTTCCGAGGCCTTTGCGGGTTGTTGCCGGGCTCAAGTAGATGCTCGATTCGACTGTTTTTCGAAACGCTGATTTTTGGCGAAAGGGTTGGACTTGGGCGAATCCCAATATTTCACCGCGGGGAGACTCGGCCACCACATAGGGGAAACCGTGTTTTTGGTAGTGGCGGAAACGGGAGCGGTAGGTGCGAAGGCTGGGGGGTTTCTCATCAAATGTCACCACCGAGTTCCTCACCCAATGCCGATACAGCGCAAGGGTGTGCGGCATGTCTTTCTCCTCGGCGGGCCGGATGGTGAAAGAGAAAGTGGGGGAGGTGGGTGCCGGCTCGACCAGGTGGCGTGGCAATGTTCGACGTTTTTCATACTCCGACTCGAGCACCACTCACCCCCTCAACCCGGCTGACAACCGGTGACCTGGTCAAGTTTCCAGTCAATGGGGGCGCGCCCCATTGACTGAAGATACCTGTTGGCCAGACTAAAGGGTGTTGACCCAAAAAAGCCACGGTGGGCAGACAGGGGGCTCGGGTGGGCGGAAGAAATGGTGGGAAGTGGGGCCAGACGCGGTGCCAGGCTCTGGGCTTCTTTTCCCCACAAAATGGCCACCCGTTTGGTGCTGTGGCGGATAAGCCCGTCGATGATGCCGTCGGTGAAGGCTGCCCACCCCACCCGGTGGTGGGCACCAGGGTGGCGGGCTGCGGTGGTCAAATGGCGATTGAGCAGGAGGACGCCCTGTTTGTGCCACGAGGTCAGATTTCCGTGCCGCGGGGGTGTGACACCGACATCGTCAGAAAGTTCGCGGAAAATGTTCTTCAACGTCGGTGGCAGTGGCCACACCCCGTCCGGGACGGAGAAGGCCAAACCGGTGGCGTGCGCGGGGGTCGGGTAGGGGTCTTGGCCGATGATGATCACGGAGACGTCGTCGGGCGCGAGAGTGAGGGCGCGAAAAATATGGTGGTGAGCAGGAATGATCTGTTCACTATCAGACCTGGCCTGGAGGTGTTCGCCGATGGGGCCAAGAAGGTCGAGGCTGTCTGGGTCGAGAATGTGTGACCACGCCTCGGGCAGAGCGTCTCTCAGGGTGGTTGCGAAGCGGGCTGGTGTGACCACTAGCGGTAGGTGTGTTCCCGCATAGCTCGGGTAAGTTTCTCTGCCTGTTCGTAGGAGAGCCGACCCCCGGGGCTGACCAACACTTCATACCAGGCGTCTTGGTGGAGGGTGTTGTATGTCGCGGGGGTGGAAAACTCGTCGCCTTGGATGAAATAGATGAGAGCGCCTGTGGGTGTTTGGTCGACGTTGAATTTTTGTTCCAACAGTCCGGCAATAATTCCTTCGCGGTTTTCTTGTTCGACGGGCGCAATCGACAGGGTGTAGGTCATGGTTTCGTCGACATCCCCGAAGTAGCAACTGATGCCACCCAGTTCCTCCTGGGGTGACCCGTCGGGGTAGACCGGTTCAGGACTTCCTGAGCCGGGCCCCCGAAGAAGAACGACAGGTTCTTCCGTCAGCTCCAGGTACACCTCCGGGGACAGAATGTCGACACACGTGGTGGGAAGAAAGAACGCTTTGGGCGCTTCCGGCGGCGGGGGAGGCTCTTCTTGCACCTCGGGAACCTCTTCGGGTTCTTCCTCCAGCACCTCCGCGCACCCAGACACCATCAAGGCGGAGACGAGAAGCGGAAGGCCCAGCCGCGCCCACGACCTTCCAGCAGTGTGCATGTCGCCCCTTTCCCTCTGGCCAAAAGTATAGAACCGGTCAGGAGAAGACAGCCGGATAAGCCCCACTAACCTGGACGTGTGTTCGAATCCCGTTTCCTCCCGATTGCGAAGCAGGTTGCCGCACTGCGAAGCGGAGATATCCGTGTCAGCGACTACCTGGCAGACACTGTGTCGGCCATTGACCGCCTCAACCCGGTGTTGAACGCAATAACGACCCAGTGGACCCAGGACGCGTTCACCCAGGCGGCTGCGATGGACAGGTCAGAAAGTCGTCACGGCGCTCTGTGGGGTGTGTCAACAGCAGACAAAGATTTGGTCAACCGCGCCGGATATGTCACCAGGTGGGGGTCGCGGGCGACAAGCAAGTGGCCGGCTGCTGACACGTCCGACCCCATGGCCACGTGGGTGGACAGTGTGGGGGCTATCAGTGTCGGCAAGACAGCGACCAGCGAATTTGGTCTCACCGGGTACACCGAAACGGCCGCTTTCGGCCCCACGAGAAACCCCCATCATGTTGACCTCGGTGCGGGAGGGTCCAGCGGTGGTGCCGCCGTGTCGGTGGCATCAGGGATGTTGCCTTTTGCGCCGGGTAGTGACGGTGGGGGGAGCATTCGCATTCCGGCGCTTGCCTGTGGCGTCGTGGGGTTGAAACCGTCACGGGGACGGGTTCCCGCCCAGTCGGGTCTGGAGTCGCTGTCTCAGATGGTCGTGCCCGGGGTTATTGCTCGAACAGTCGCAGATGTGGCATTCGTGTCTGATGCTCTCTTTGACGGCGACTACCGGTGGGGCACCGCCGCCCCGCCGTTGCCCACCCTGTTGGCTGACGCCTGTGAGAAACCGCCGGGCAGGCTGCGAATTGGGGTGACAACCACAACGCCGTGGGCGGACGAGGTGGAGTGCCCCATTGCTGTCGAAGCGTTGGCGGCCGTGGACGCCGCCATCGCAGCATTGGAAGGCGCTGGACACATGGTGGAGGTGTGGCCGTGGACACCACTTCCCGGATACTTTCGGGCTTTTTCTGTCATGTGGCAGGCGTCAACAACGGGAACACCGTTCCGTGGGGACGAGTTTGCCCAGTTGGAACCGCTCACACAGTTTTTGGTGGGCAAAGGTGTGGAGGTGTCGGCGGCTGACCTCGTCCAGACCATGGCTTGGCTTCGCCGGTTTGAACACGACACCATCACCCAAATGGCGGGTTTCGATGCGATCCTGACACCCGGGTTGGCCACCACACCCCCGGCCGTTGGCTTTTATGACAACGATGAGCCGCGAAGAAACTTCGTGCAGCAAATCCAGGTGACTCCGTTTACCAGTTTTGTGAACGTGTGTGGCTTGCCGGCGATTGCTCTTCCCACCCACTACACCTCGGACAATATTCCGATGGGTGTTCAACTGGTGGGGCAACCGGGCAGGGAGGACCTTATTGTTGCCCTGGCGCAGCAGATTGAACAGGGAGCCCAAGCCACGAAGTGGCCAGAGCATTCGGTGGTGAACTTTTAGAGTTTGCCGAGCATTTCAGCGGCATCTCTGGTGAGACGTTCAGAACTGCCGAAAGAATACGTGGACGCAACCCACAGTGTGCATTCGGGTTCAGCAAGTGACGCCGGGCAGGTGGTGGGCACTAAGTAGTGGGTTTCGTTTGCGTCGAATTCGCCAGAAATGTTTGAACTTGTCTGGTCCAGTTTCCACAGGGTTCCCTCGCCGAGCGGTTGCCCTGATGCTTCTTCGTCTCGGAGGGCTTCTTCGATGTCTGGCAGGAATTCGCTGGAAATAATGGCGACTGTCGTGGTGGAGCCAGATTCACTCGCCGGCTGGTACCACGTGCACGACACTTTCAGGTCGGAGCGAACTTCCTGGAAAATTTTGACCAAGTCTTGGTCGACGCTTCCCCAGCTGTATCCGCCTGTCGGGTCTTGGGGGGCCAGCATGCGGCCATCATCGGTGAACGCTGACAGGACGCCCGCCGAATACATGGTGTCGCAATCTGGAACGACATCCTCTTCGGCAACTTCAGCGGGGGTCTCCTCCCCGGGTTCCTCTTCGATGGCATCAACGTCGTCACCAGCGTCGACCTGTTCCACCTCGGGGGTTTCCGCCACCAGCTGGTCAACCATGCTGCACGAGGACAACATCAATACCCCCGCCATGGCGGCGGCGGCGACTACTCGAGGGGTGAGACGGGGCATTAAGCGTTTTCCTTTGTGGAAGCGGGCGGCACTGTTTCCCTCAAGCCTACGCGAGCGAAGCACTCGGCAACATACTGAGCAATCGTGTCGGGGTCTTTTGCCCGGGGGTGTTCCTTCCCGAGGGGGATCAACCCGTCAAAGTAGGTGCCGGAGGGGACACCAAGTTCCGGGGTGTCTACCAGGTGAACCAGGGGGGCAGCCCCAGACGCGACACTAATTTGCATCCCACTCGTCGCCCACAGCACAAACTTCGAACTTGTCGTTCCCGGCCCAAAACCGGTGGCAACGTAGCCGGGGTGAACGGGGAAACTATCAAGCTTCCAATGCTGGGCAACATATCTGGCGTACAGCATGACTCCAAGTTTCGCCTCGGCGTATGCGCGCCACCCGGCACCAAAGCGCCGGGTTTCCCAGTTCAGATCATCCAGCCGCAGGGGGGCGCTTCGGTGAATCATCGACGTGGTGTGCACGACGCGCCCACCTGCCTCGACCAGTGCGGGGGCGACTTTTTCGGTCAGCAGCAGAGGGGCCAACACGTTGCGTTGCCACGTCAGCTCGAAGCCGTCAGCCGAGGAGTCCCGGGAGGCGACCATGCCCCCGGCGTTGTTCACCAGGGCGTTGATGGTGCCATACCGTGTGTGAAGTGTGGCGGCGAGTTGGGCGACCTGGTCGAGCTCATCAAAGTCGGCAACAAACGGTTCGCCCCCGACGAGTTGGGCGACCTCCTCTGTGCGGCGGGGGTTTCTGCCCACCACGGCGACAACCCAGTCTCGCCGGGCAAGCTCAATGGCAGTTTCTCGACCGATTCCTGAACTGGCACCGGTGACCACAACAACTCGACGCACAACTCTAGTCTGCCGTAGTTGGGGGGCTGGGTGTGGCGCAGCTAGCTGGCAGGCTAGGCAGCTGCCTGGTTCCCGCCGGCGCCGCCAAGTTCGTTTCGAATCCGTTGGAGCTCTGTGAGGAGGGCAGGGGGGAGTTTCTGGCCAAATTTGCTCAGGAACTCTTCGGCGTCATCTAGGTCGTCGAGCACTCGTTCGGTGTTCGGGTCAAGGAGGGCGCTGAGGTCACTGTCGGTCAAGTCGAGACCCTCAATGTCTAGTGACCCGCGCTGCGGGAGGAGACCCATCGGGTGGTGGGTGGCGCCGGTGTTTCCCTCAATCCGGTCCACCATCCACTTCACGACACGAATGTTGTCGCCAAAGCCTGGCCAGATGAACTGTCCGTCGCTGTTTTTGCTAAACCAGTTGACCTGGAAGATGCGAGGGGTGTGACCGTTTTCTCGGAGGTCACTCCCGACGTCGAACCAGTGTTGGAAGTAGTCGGCCATGTTGTACCCGCAGAAGGGGACCATGGCAAACGGGTCTCGTCGAACTTTTCCGACCGGCCCTTCGGCGGCGGCAGTCTGTTCTGAGGCGATGGTAGATCCAAGGAAGACGCCGTGGTTCCAGTCTCTGGCCTCCATCACCAGCGGGACAGTGTCTGACCGGCGGCCACCGAAAATAATCGCATCAATGGCGACACCTTCGGGGTCGTCCCAGCCTTCGCCGAGTGTTGGGCATTGGTGAATACCGACAGTGAAACGGGCGTTGGGGTGAGCTGCGGTGGTGCCAGAGCTGGGATCGTAAGCATTACCCTGCCAGTCAGTGAGGTCACTGGGCGCAGTTTTTGACATTCCCTCCCACCACACGTCGCCCTCAGAGGTGGTGGCGACGTTGGTGAAGATGGTGTTGCCCCAGAGGGTGTCCATCGCGATGGGGTTTGTTTTGCGGGAGGTTCCCGGTGCGACACCGAAGAAACCGGCTTCGGGGTTGATGGCCCGAAGTTCACCGCGGGGGCCTGCGGCCAGCCAGGTGATGTCATCGCCGAGTGTTTCCACCTTCCAGCCGGGCAGGCTTGGTTGCATCATGGCAAAGTTTGTCTTCCCGCAGGCACTGGGGAAGGCGGCGGCTAAGTGATACACCTTGCCCTCTGGCGAGGTGACGCGGACGAGCAGCATGTGTTCAGCTAACCAGCCTTCTTCTTTGGCCATGACGGAGGCAATGCGAAGAGCGAAAGCTTTCTTCGGCAGCAGGGCGTTTCCGCCGTAAGCGGAGCCAAACGACCAGATTTCTTTGGTGTCGGGGAAGTGGGAAATGTATTTGGTGTCATTGGCCGGCCAGGCAACATCTGCCTGACCCTCTTCCAGCGGCGCGCCAACGGTGTGAACACACCGCACCCAGGTGTGGTGGGAGTCCATGATGTCCAGCAGGTCGGAACTGACCCGGACCATGGTGTGCAGGGACACGACAACGTACGGGGAGTCGGTGAGTTGAACGCCAAATCTGGACAGCGGGGAGTCGATGGGCCCCATCGAGAAGGGAACCACATACATGGTGCGACCGCGCATAGAGCCGGTCATCACATCGAGCATGTCGGTTTTCATCTGGCCCGGCTCCACCCAGTTGTTGGTGGGGCCTGCTTCGCTTTCAGTGGTGGAGCAAATAAAAGTGCGGGATTCGACTCGGGCAACGTCGCTGGGGGCTGAGCGGGCAATAAAACTGTAGGGGCGAAGCTCGGCGTTGAGTGGTTCCAGTGTGCCCTGGCTCACCATGAGGGAGATGAGTCGATCTTTTTCGGCGATTGACCCGTCGCACCATTCGATGGTGTCGGGTTGGAAAATGTCCGCCCACAAGTCGACAAACTCTTGCACGTCTGCAGGGGTGTGGAAAGCGGTGGGGGCGGCGGTCGACGGTGACTGGGTGATACTCACGAAAATCTCCTAGGGTGAAGCGATTTCTTCCATAATTGTCAGAAAAACATGCCAAAGACCACAAAACACGTGTCAAAAAAGCCGATTCTTTCGATACAGTAAAGAAATGACCGACATCGCTGCCATTGGCCAACGCATTCGACACTTCCGGACTCAGCGCGGATTCACCCTCGACACCTTGGGGGAGAGGCTCGGTATGACACCGAGCCACCTCTCGCTGCTAGAAACTGGGAAACGCGACGCCAAACTCACCACCCTCACGCAGCTCGCCAAAGAACTCGACGTCGACTTGGCAGAGCTTCTCGACGAAGCCCCGCCAACAAAACGGGCAGGGCTAGAGCGCGACTGGTCACGCGTCGCTTCCACCACTTTGTTCCGTGGTATGGGCCTTCCCAGCCCGAAGGTCACCAAAACGCTCCCCGACGACTGGTTAGAAGTCACCACAGGACTGTTTTCTGACATTGTTCGCCGCGAATCCGTCGCGCTCGCCACCCCCGAAGAAGCGCGTCGGGCGAACACCGAACAGCGTCGAGACATGCGAGCTCTCGACAACTACCTGCCCGAGCTCGAAACTCTCGCCGAAGATCTCGTCCGAACCTCCGGACACACCACCGGCGCACTCACACACCGCGAAGTCGCGGTCATGGCAGAATCTTTGGGCTTTTCCATTGTTCACGTCGGTGACCTTCCCCGCTCAGCCAGATCCGTCACCGATTACGAAAACGGCCGCATTTATCTTCCGCCGGCGTCTATCCCCGGAGGCCATGGCCTTCGGTCCATGGCTCTCCAAGCAATGGCGCATCTTCTGTTGAAGCACCCCGTCCCCACCAGTTACCGAGAGTTTTTGCGACAGCGGTTAGAAATCAACTACTTTGCGGCAGCCTGTCTGATGCCCCTGACCCATGCGGTGACCTTCCTGCAGACAGCGAAGAAAAACAAAGACCTCGCGGTCGAAGACTTCCGGGACGCCTTTGGTGTCACCCACGAAGCTGCAGCGCTGCGGTTTACCAACCTCGCGACCAGTCACCTTGATTTGCACGTCCACTTCCTCCGGGTTGGCGACGACGGCGCTGTGTACAAGGCGTATGAAAACGACGGGTTGGCCCTGCCGGAAGATGTTCACGGCGCCACCGAAGGTCAGGTGGTGTGTCGACGGTGGAGTGCAAGGGAGGCGTTTGCCAGAACAAACCGAACTACCGAGTATTACCAATACACTGACACCCCCGAGGGCACCTTCTGGGAGTCCACCCAGATCGGGACCTCCACGGCGGATGAGTTTTCCATCACCATTGGGGCAGCGTTTGATGACGCCAAATGGTTCAGAGGCCGCGAAACCACCATGCGCAGAAAATCCACCTGCCCAGATATGGAGTGTTGCAAGAAACCTGACCAAGAGATGCGTCAAAAGTGGGCGGGGAAAGCCTGGACATCAGCCAGGCTCCAAGCACACGTCCTCTCACCCCTTCAAGCAGGCACGTTCCCCGGCGTTGATGACGTCGAGCTGTTTGAGTTTCTCGAGCGCCATGAAAGCCCCGACAGGAGCGTCTAAACCGGCGACGCTTGTGGCGCGGTGACTCTAGGCGACTGTGTCAAGTCTTTCGACCACGGGGGGTTCCCCCGCCA
>SKHB01000013.1 GCA_007117135.1 Microbacteriaceae bacterium
TCTTGATGGCCTCAATAGTCCGTGGCCCCGCAACACCATAGATGGCGTCATGCCAGCGGTCTAACAACACCACCTCATCGTCAGACAGTTCCCTGCCCAACTCGATAGCGTCTGCTGTTCTTTTAGCAATGCGCGTGATTTGATCACGCGTTTTCTCCACGGTCGCAGACGCATCAATACCAATAACACTTTGTGCTCGGTCAGTGTGGGCGAAGCCTGCAATCATGCCGCCTTGCGTTGACCCGGTCACAGAACACACCACCACCGCATCAAACTGGAATCCCAGCTCTTTTTCTTGGTCCATGACTTCAAACGCCCAGTTAGCAAACCCGTGACCACCCAACGGGTGGTCACTAGCACCAGCAGGGATTGCATACGGCTTACCACCACGAGCCTCAACATCGGCAATAGCTTGCTCCCAGGAGGGCCTGAAACCGATATCAAAGCCTGCAGAATCCAGTCGCACTTCTGCACCCATAATGCGGGAGAGCAGAATGTTCCCCGTGGTGTCATAGTGGGGCTCGTCCCACTCCACCCAGTGTTCTTGCACCAACACTGCTTTCAACCCCAGTTTTGCCGCGACAGCGGCAACCTGTCTGGTGTGGTTGGACTGAACACCACCAATAGACACCAGAGTGTCATAGCCCTGGTTCAAGGCATCCTGAGCCAAATACTCCAGCTTTCGGGTTTTGTTTCCCCCGTAAGCCATGCCAGAGTTTAGGTCTTCCCTCTTCGCCCGCACCTCAACATCACCACCCAGATACTCACTGAGCCTCGGCAGTGGATGAATGGGCGACGGCCCAAGAAGAAAACTAGCTTTCGGGGTGTTGTTGAGTGCTTCACGGGTCATGCCTCTAATCTAGGCTGTTTCATCTCGCCACATACACGGAAACCAGGCACATGGCGGTCATCGAAGAGCGGAAAGCCGCCAGCTAATTCCCTACCTCGTTCGGGGGAGGGGGCACCCCGCCAATCAAATGTTTATTCCTCGAAGAACGACTAGATTGTTGGGATGAAAATTTCCTACAGCGTGAGCCCGGATATCGTCGCCGAATTCCTTGGAGACCAGGTTGTGGCGTTAGCTCCGCAACAGAGGAGAGTTGTTCACCTAGACGGTGAAGCAGCCAAAGTTTTTCCGCCCTGTATTCGGGCAGAGAACCGGCAGCAGGCTCCGATTCCATCCTCGAGTCTCTAGCCGATGATGGCCTCATAGTTTCCTCACACCCTCGAGAGGTATCTCGGCGCGCCGTTATTGCCTCATCTGCTGTCGGTGTGGGGTCTGTAGCAGCAGCACTTGCATTGCCCACCGTTGCGGCAGCATCATCGGCCATTTCCGTGACAGGCCAGTGGTATGTCTCCCTCGGGCCCGACGCAGTTCTAATCGAAGTGTTTGGGTTTAATTTCCCCAACCGTGGGGATTATGAAGATCCCTCCAAGCCCAAAGGCTCAAATCGCCCCAGTAGTTTGCAGGTTGATGGGTTTCGTGGTCTTTTTCCAGTCAGATTTTGGAAAAGTTCAGGGAGCAAAGACTTACGCTATGTGACTTGGCTAAGAAACGATCAACCATCCTTCTTCAACACCCCAAGAACATTGACGGGAACTTTTACCTGGAGGTAGTCCACTTACCGGGCCAGGTTTGATTTCGGGGGAACTTTTGTTCCCTAGTTGTTTTTTCGGCAACCGCACGAAAATCTCCTGGGCAGTTGCGTGAAGGTAAACAGGCTTGGTTGAAGCTTTGTGGCTGCCGGCACTCTAAAGCTTTTGGTGGGCCATGACTCGGGCGTTGCGAATCGGCTTCACTCGTCCGCGATAAGTAGTTGAGAGATGACCTGTTGCATGGACTCATGCAGTGTTCGCTGACCGTCTAAATGAAGCCGGGGAGATTCGGGCGCCTCATAGGGCGCATCGATTCCGGTGAACTGGGGCAGTTCTCCTGCTCGTGCTTTTTTGTAGAGGCCTTTCGGGTCACGCCTTTCGCACTCGTCGAGTGGTGTGTCAACAAAGACTTCAAGGAAACGACCGTCACCGACGATATTTTTCGCGTTGTCGCGGTCCGACCGGTAGGGAGAAATCAAAGACACGAGCACGATAAGCCCAGAGTCAGCCATCAGTTTCGCCACTTCTGCTGTTCGCCTGATGTTCTCCACGCGATCAGCTTCAGAAAACCCTAAGTCTTTGGTGAGGCCTTTTCGAAGCGTGTCACCATCCAAGATTGCGTGAGGGACTTTCTTGCGGTGAAGCTCCGTCGAGACGGCATTCGCAATCGTTGATTTACCTGACCCAGACAGCCCTGTAAACCACACCACCTGCCCCCGAACACCTGTCAACGCCGAGAAATCACTGGACTGCAGGGTGAAGTCGTGGGGAACAATGTTGTCTGAACGGCGAAGGCCATGCAACACCACGCCGGCGGCAAGCGTGTCACCTGTAGCCATGTCTACTAGCGTGATCCGGCCGAGCTCCGGGATATCAGCAAACGCGGAGAAAGCGACTTTGTCGGTGGCCTCAATGGTCACCCTTGAAATGGAATTTTCCTGGAGGCTTTTGATTTCTCCGACTTTGTTTTGGTGTGTATCGTCTAGTGCCCACGCCCGAGTCACCGTTGCCCGCGTAGATGCATGGCCAAGCCTCAGCTCCACGCGACGCCCAAGGACACCAGCTTGGGGGTGCAACCACACAAGGTTTACTTCGAGATAGTCAGTGACGTCGACGGGTGAACCGGCGAAAAGGACATTGCCTCGTTCTACATCGAGATCTTGGTCTAACTCGAAGGTGATTTCCTGGGGGGATACAACTGCCTGCTTCTGCTCTCCTGAAGAGGCGAGCATGGTGATGGAAGCCATCCGTGCCCCCCCAGCCACATTAAGTTGCATCCCCTGGGTTATTTCCCCTCGGATAGCTGAAGCCAAATAACGTCTGCCGCCACCTGATATGCGTCTGACGTCTTGAACAACGCACACTGTGTCACCAGGTTCTGGGCGGTGAACCTGCAGACTATCGAGGGCTTCGAGGATAGTGGGGCCTTCCCACCAGGTCATTTGTCGACCACGCTTGACGATGTTCACTCCGGTTAGCCCTGAGACAGGGATCACCTGATGGCTGTGAAGCTCGTGCTGGGTAAGCAGCGCTTCGATGTCGCCTCGATGCCTGAGGAAGGTTTTTTGGCTGTGTCGGACAAGATCCATCTTGTTGACGGCAACAATCACATGTTTGAGACCTAGCAGTGTTGCAATGCGGAGGTGTCTAATGGTTTGGGGTTTGACCCCGGAACGAGCATCAACAACAAGCAGCAGCGCATCAGCATGCGAGGCGGCTGTTGCCATGTTCCTCGTGTATTGCTCGTGCCCGGGAGAATCAGCGATGTGATATCTGCGGGTTGCCGAATCAAAGAAGCGGTGGGCAACATCAATAGTGATGCCCTGTTCGCGCTCACTTTCTAACCCGTCCAATAAGTCGGCAATGGTGGTGGCATCAACCGTGGAGGGGTCAATGCCACCCATTTGGTCTTCAAACACTGAGCCGGTATCAAGCAGAAGCCTCGCCAGTATCGTGGACTTACCATCATCGACACTCCCCGCAGAGGTGATGTGAAAAATGTCCTGGGGCATTAGAAATACCCCTCTTTCTTTTTCTGTTCCATACTTGCCCCCGGGTCAAAATCAATGACTCGGGAGCTTCGCTCAGACACCCGAGACTGCTCCAACTCGGCGATGATGCCCCCAACAGTTGTGGCATCAGACCTGACCCCACCAGTTAGTGGGTAACAGCCGAGTGTTCTAAAGCGAATCGGTTGAAAGTGAATTTTTTCGTCTGGCTCCAGGTCAAAGCGGTCATCATCAACCATGATGAGCGACCCGCTTCTTTCAACAAATGGCCTGACTTTCGAAAAATACAAAGGGACAACGGGAATGTTCTCCCTCTCCACGTACCGCCACACATCTAATTCGGTCCAGTTAGATAGCGGAAACACCCGCATGGATTGACCGTCAGCGAGCCTGGTGTTGTACAGATTCCAGAGTTCCGGCCGCTGGTTTTTAGGATCCCACCCGTGGTTGGAGCTTCGGATAGAAAACACTCGCTCTTTCGCGCGAGACTTTTCTTCATCCCTCCTCGCACCACCAAACACGTAATCAAAGCGGTGCTCATCAAGAATCTGTTTCAACGCTTGTGTTTTTGTGACGTCAGTGTGGTGTGCTGAGCCATGGTCAAAAGGATTGATGTCATCCCGGAGGGCATCCGGGTTGACATGAACAATCACGTCAAGGTCTGGGCGCGTTTCTATCCAGTGCCGAAACCGATACATGTCTTGGAACTTCCACCGTGTGTCAATCATCACCAAGGGAAAAGGAATCGGGTCTGGCCAAAACGCTTTCTTGGCCAAGGTCAGCATCACCATGCTGTCTTTGCCCATCGAAAACAACATCGCCGGGTTGCTTGAAACGGCGACTGCTTCTCGAATAATCCGGATGCTTTCTGCTTCCAGCGCGTCGAGGTACGCGTGTCTCAGCGCCATTTCACCGCGTGTTGTCGGACCAGGAGGGTCATAGGCGAGCGGAAAATGTGCGTAGTCGACAAGAGTTGCACTATCTCGCATGACGGTGGGAGTGAGCTCAGCGTGCGCGCGACCATGAGGAATAACTAGGAGATCTCTTCCCATTAAGTCACGCAGGGTTGTGAGAGCCGTCATTACGGGGCTCTTCGGGCTATGCAGCGGCACCCACCACCGTTCACCTCTCCGGTCGTTAGCGAGGAGTAGTTCACGTCCATCGATGCTCACAAATTGAACAAAAACTGCGCGCCGTGTCCGTTGAGAGTTCAAATAGGACCCCAGTGAATCGAGCACTGGGCGGCGAAGCGGGCGCCCGTCAGCCCCAACGACTGATTGCAAGGTGGTGACAGGTTCCGACCCGAAAATTTTGTCCAGGATGCGCAACACTTGACGTCTCGAATAGGACTTGTCTTGTTTTTGAGCGAGAAAAAATATGTCAGTGGTTGACGCGGGGCCGCCTCGTCTGATGGTTTCCCGGACGGAACCTTCCAATGTCGTCATTCGCATAAAGACTAACATTACCAGCAAAGATTTTTTGGCCTTGCCCAGATTTAGGCATTTTGCAGTTTTGTGACAAACTGTTTTCGTGGAAATCAATTGGGTTCTCGTCGCAACTGCATTCTTTGTGGGTGCTCTTGTCGGTCTCACCGGGGTTGGGGCCGGTGCGGTCATGACACCCACACTCGTTGGCTTCTTCGGGGTCGGTTTGCCTGTTGCGATTGCGACAGATTTGATATTTGCGACAGTGACAAAGCTTATTGGAGCCTCCTTCCACCATCGGCAGGGTTCAATCAACTGGGCGCTCGCAAAACGTTTGTGGTTGGGGAGCATACCGGGAACCTTTCTTGGGGTTGCAATGGTGGTGTTCGTTGTCACGAAAGAACAAACTTCATGGCTCTTATGGCCACTGGTGGCGATTGTCCTTGTTACAGCAATAACCCTTGGCCGACGCGCCCTGACGGCTAGCGGAGACCGGGTTACAGGAAGTGGCCCCAAATCCCTGCCCAATTGGACTGCCCCAGCGGGAGGGTTTGGTATTGGGTCGGCTGTTGCGCTTACCTCGGTCGGCGCGGGAGCCCTCGGGATGGCTCTCCTCGTCAGGCTTTCCCCGAGGGACGTAAATGCACGGGAACTCGTTGGAACGGATTTAGTACACGCCATACCGATCGCTTTGATTGCAGGTGGGGCGTACGGCTTCGCGGGATTTGTTTCATGGCCGCTACTCATTGCGATGCTCATGGGTTCACTACCCGGAGTCATTTTGGGGTCACTGATTGCCGGAAAACTTTCAGCACGCATTTTGAACGGCGGATTGGCAATGATTCTGTTCGCTGTGGTAATCATTGTGGTATCCCGCGCTACGGGCTGACGTCGCACGCATCAACAAATTTGACGGGTGCATCTCGAACGAAGCTTTGCATCTCTCGCCGGTAACAGTTTTTGGACACCTCCGGTCAGTCTCGGTTGCCTGCCATAAAGACTCTGCGCAAAGCGGCAGCTCGCTGAAGAAATCGACCCCACCCTAACCCCCAGTGAGAATAGGTGGGCAATGCACCATCTCAATACCCCAAGAGACGCGCTCGCGCGTCATCTATCGTGGCAAGTGGCCGTCCCGCCAAGCCAGCCATCGAGACAGCCAGTTCTACAGCTTTTTCATTTGACCATAACTCCGAACTATCCCCCACGGGGTCATCCTCCATGCCGATGCGGATGTTTCCCCCAAGAGCTATTCCTAACATCATCATTTTCCTTTGAAAACGACTAATTCCGGCCAAACCCCAATCACAGTCGTGCGGTAATTGATTCAGAAAAGGTGTGAGGGCCTGAGCCGTGGCCGCACTGGTCCCATTGTTGCCGAGCAAAATATTGACCACGAATCTCCCGGAAAGTAAACCCCGTTTTCGAAGAGTGTGAGCTGTGGTGAGCATTCCCGGCTCAAATACTTCAAGCTCGGGGGCAATTCCCTTTTCCCTCATTGCCAGAGCAAGAAGTTCAATCTCTGAGGGGGAATTTTCGGAAATGGATGTGGGGAAATTGAAAGATCCAAGACTCAAGCTTGCGAAGTCGGGTTTTGCCTGACCTGACAAGTTTAACGGCGCGATTCGATCTTCAAAAGTCTTACTTGCCCGTGAACTTGTTGTGACGCACAATACGACGTCTGGTGTGGTGTCCCGGATGAGGAGGATTGTTTCTTCAAAAAGTTTTCGGTCCTGGGTCGGCGCACCAGCCTCGTCTCTCATGTGCAGGTGAAAAACTTGCGCACCAAGGAGGGCACACCGTTTGACAGTCTTAGCAATTTCTTGAGGGGTCACCGGGTTAGCGTCCCGCGGAGTGGTGTAAATTCCTCGGCTCAGGAGTGTCGTTTTCGACATTGAGTGAGCCATCGTGTGAGAGTCGGTGAAAACCTTCAAAATCTCCACGAAAGGACCCGACACA
>SKHB01000045.1 GCA_007117135.1 Microbacteriaceae bacterium
GCGTTCGGGCTAGCAAAGGTCACTTTCCCCTCAACGTCGAGCCGGATCAGACCGTCAGATGCCCGAGGCGCCCCGCGGGGCGGGGCACTCGGGGTGTCGGGGTCCGGGAAGGACCCCTCGGAGATCATGCGAAACACGTCGTTCGCACACTCGTTGTAGGTGAGTTCAAGCCGGGACGGCATTCTGGCGTCGCTCAAATTCGAGTGCCTGGTGAGTACCGCTATCGGCGCACTCTGACTGGGAAGTTCCGAGCTTTTTGGACGGTTTCTCACGGGAACTGCTCGAACCTTGGTGGGTGTTGATTCAAACCAGTCGGGGGAACTGGAATCAAAAATATCCCCCTCCGTATATGCCTTCGAGATGAGGTCTAACCATTCACGGCGAACCTTCTTACCCACCAAGTCTCGATAAAAAACTGTCGCCGACGACGATGGCCGCAGGTGAGCAACCGCAACAAAACCGTCCTCGTCACTCGGTGCCCACAACACAATGTCAGCAAAAGACAGGTCGGCTAGTAGCTGGCATTCGTTTGCCACCTGATACAACCACGCGGTTTCTTTCTCACCCAGCGTGGTGTGAGAAAACACGGAACTACTGGCGGTCACCACACCCTTTAGCGTAATGCGAACACCCGTTTCGTAAGAATCCGCCAGCGCCCTGATCCACTCGTTTTCTGGCGGGGTTTTCTGCGGGAAGGCGCTGGGCGGGGTTCTGGGGCGGCACTACCGTGTCGGCGACGCCTGGCCATCGCATCCTCTACCCATCCACCGGCAAGAGCTTTCAGCCCCGACACCACCGCCGACCCCGGCGCACAGTCAGCCACTGACACACCCAGCATCTCGGCCTGCCGGCACGCAGCCGCATCTCGGGCAATTACCTGCAGGGTGGAAACTCCGGCGAAACGCCGGAGCGCTTCCCGCAGGGTTGCCTCATCACTGAGGCTTCTCCTGGCGGGGTCAACGCCGTTCAACACCGCTGGAAAAGGTTTTCCCCCTCGGAGTGTTGTGGCATCGTCAATCACCCTCGCGAAGCGAGCAACCCCCACCGGTGTTGCCTGACACAGAGCAATCGCCTCATCAGCCACACGAAGACACGTGGTCGCGACAGTCTCTGAGGGTTGAGGCTCTCTCCCCGCAGGGGAGATATCAGAACCGGTGTCAATAACGACTACTTCCCAGATGGTCTGCGACATGGCGACCACCTGTGCGACGGTGTCTGCGGTGACTTCTGGGTAGTGACGACCGCTGGTTACCCCGGTCAACACATCAACGACCACTCCCCCGTGCTCGTATCGGTGGGCGAGGCGTCGAAGATCATCCGGTGTCACCTGGTCACGGTCAGCAAGCCGACAGCTGGCAATGAAGCCTGGAACCTCGTCTAACAGCCCCAGAGCTGGTGCGATAGCACCGCTTCTGGTGTCAGCATCAATCACCAGCACTCGAAGGCCCCGTCCCGCCATCAGTGACGCAACAGATGTCGCAACAGTTGTTCGCCCAGGCGCCCCCGTTGGCCCCCAGACAGCGATACTCAACCCTGGGGTCGTCGCAGTATCACTGACGGCGGGCAAGGAGATGGGGTGGGGGTGAAGAATCTCGTGAAGATCAGCCGGTTGCCGTACCCGAAGGGGCACCCCCCGCTGCCTCGCCACCTCCTCACCGGCTTGGCCGGTGATGAGGGCAACAAGCGTGATGCCGTGCGAGTCTGCTGCGCCCACCAACGACTCGTGGAGAATATCTGCTCGCGCTTCGACAAGAAGATGGCTGATGCCCCCTGTCTCCAACAACGTGTTTGCCTCTTCGGTGGAGAAACTCACCCACCCCAGAGGCAAAGCGTCTTTATCCCAGTCTTTGCCGACCACCTGCCAGATTGCGGCACTGGCCACCACCCCCCAGACACTCACTGAGCCTCGCTTAGGTGGGACGGTGTCAAGTGAAGCGGAAAACTGTTGGCCAAAGCGCCAATGATGGCGGGGGCATCCCGCCGCACCACCCGAATGTCAACGTTCACCACACTGGGGTCTGCAGCGAAACCCTCCTCTGACCTCACCCCTGACACCACAGCCTGGGTGGCGACAATTCGCGGGGGCCCATACTGGCCCTGTTCTATTGTCGGCGACATCCACACATCCACCCGTGCTCCGGGCGCCAACCACGGTGCTCCGCCCGCGTTGAGGGCCATCGAGATGGTGGTGGTGTCGAGGGCGCGCGGGGATCCCAGGGCGTGGAGGGGGATCAACTCTCCGGCACTCAGTGATCGGGTCACCCGGGCGCCCTCGACAAGTTCACGGTCTGAAGCCATCACGTAAGGCACAGACCCCTGCCTGACGTGCAGGTCCACCACGGTGACGTCAGCGCTCGTGAGTGTCTGCCCCTCGACGACGTCAGTGGTCAGGGTGAGGTAGGGCCTGGTGTTGTCCATCCACCCCACCAGCGCCAATGTTCCGCCCCCTCCTGCGAGAACCATCACCAGACCAACGACGATGCGCCAGTCAATGGACCGTTTTGTTTGTGAACGCGCCATGGGGACCTCCTGGACACCATCGTGACCCGTTCACGACATCCGTGGCGGAAGTTATCCCCAAGTGGCAGCACCCTGGAAGATGGCCACAATCGCATGAAAAGGAAACCTGCGCGTGGTGCCAGAGTGTGGTGAGGGGTTGAGCCGCAGGTCACAAAAATCTGGGCCCACACTCGTGATGACCCCCACGACGTCAGAGTGAGGGGTGCGGAGGGTGACGCGGGAATGGCGTCTAGCCATATCGGTGAACACATCAGCCAGCTTTGCCTGGACAAGTGGTGCTTTCTCACCCGGTGACGCGACAGAGTCACCCTCGACCCACAACACTGCGCTGAGGGGAATCACCACGCCAGATCCCCTCTCACCCCCCAAGAGCCCGGAAAACCAGTCAGTAGAGACGGCCCGCGGAGCCACGTGAAACACGTCGCCCGTCACCACCTCCACCGCTACCTCCTCCCCCAGGGCTTTCGCCCGAGCACACGCATCCACCACATGTGTATCGGCCTTGTCTCTATAGAGTGCCGACTCCCGCGGCGGGTGAGCATCGAGGGCGAAGTCATATTCGAGGTGACTGAAGAAATCGGTCCAACGCATGGGCGAATTTTAAGAAAAAAAATCGCCCGGTCAACAAAAGTTATTCACAGTTACCAATTTTCTCTTTCCCTGGCAAATAACTCTGACTAAATTAATTTTTCCCGCCACAACGAGGTGGTGAAGCGGAAACCGAAGGGAGTGGAGAAACAAAATGGTAAAAAAATCAAAAGGAAACCCATCTGACGGCACAAACAAGAAAAATGAAGACAACACTACACAAAATGAACAACCGGACAAAAAGCGCCGTGACAAGACTGACAAGCCGGCGAAGAAGCGTCGATACCGTCAGGCCAAGAAGGATGAACTCTTTGACTACCAACCCACCGGAAGTGAAGCATTACCTCCCGCGAAGGAATTTGTCGAAATGTTCGTTCCACAGGTGTTGGAAACCATTCACGGCCTTCGAGAGATCAGAACCTGCGCCAAAAACATGAACCAAACCGTGTTCAACGCCATTGAAGCTCGCGCAGTGAGCGCCAGACTGCGCAGCCAAGTGGCGAAAGAACCGTCCCCCCGGCCAGTGTTCGCTCTCGGGAATGTGATCATTTCCGAACCACGGGACGGCGTATGTGAAGCTGCTGCTGTTGTTCGGGGCCCGACTCGTGTCAGAGCCGTTGCCCTTCGCCTTGAAGGCCTCGACAACAATTGGAAGGCAACATCCTTTCGGATGCTCTAGGCGTTAGCGTCCGCGCTTCTTGGCGGCCCGGCGCTGTGCTCGGTTAGCACCAGGCATGGCGGCCGGGCCGCCCTGCTGTTGGCCGAATGCACCGCGCTGGCCTCCCTGGCCCTGCGCTCCACCAGCTGCGGGGGCAGCCGCTGGCTCTCCCCCCTGTTTTTGGAACGCTGATTGAGCAGCCGCCGGCACCTGTGGAGCTCCAATAACTTGGCCGGATTCGTTTCTCACTTCAACGTCACCGTCAGCGGTTGGCGCTGAGTATTTGAGGTTTTCCTGTGGCGCTGCCGGAGCCAACCCTTTTGCCTGCAGGGCAACCGGGGCACCAACAACGGGTGCCTGTTGCACCTGAACCTCAAGGTTGAAGAGGAAACCTGTGGCATCCTCGCGGATTTGGCCCATCATGCTTTGGAAGAGGGAATACCCCTCCTTCTGGTATTCCACCAGCGGGTCGCGCTGAGCCATCGCACGAAGACCAATACCGTCTTTCAGGTAGTCCATCTCATAAAGGTGGTCACGCCAGCGGCGATCAATGACACTCAACACCACCCGGCGTTCAAGCTCACGCATCACCGCTTCACCCAGTTCCGCTTCGCGACGGTCGTAGGCAATGGTGGTGTCGGAAAGAACTTCCTTCATGACGTCGTCAACGGAGGGGCGGAGCCCCAACTCATCAAGCAGCTCATCGATGGTGATGCCAATGGGATACAGAGTTTTCAACTCTGTCCACAACTGGTCCAAATCCCACTCTTCGGGCACACGGTTTTCCAGGTGGTCATTGACCACGGAGGTGATGGTTCTTTCAACGAATTCGCGCATCCGCTCGGAGATGTCGTCACCTTCGAGAATTTGCCGCCGGTCGTCGTAAATGGCTTGGCGCTGACGGTTCAACACGTCGTCGTATTTGAGCACGTTTTTGCGGATTTCCGCGTTTCTTGCCTCCACCTGCGCTTGAGCCGACTGGATAGCCCGAGACACGACTTTCGATTCAATGGCGAGGTCTTCCTCATCACCGGCGGTCCTCGCCATCAGTGACTGGGCGGCCCCGGCATTGAATAGCCGCATGAGGTCGTCCTCGAGGGACAGGTAAAAGCGGCTCTCCCCCGGGTCACCCTGACGACCGGATCGTCCACGAAGCTGGTTATCAATACGGCGGGATTCGTGACGCTCGGTTCCCAGGACATACAGTCCCCCCAGTTCACGAACCTTTTCCCCCTCTGCCTCACAGGCCTCAGTGACATCGGCGAACACCTTATCCCACTGCTTTTCGTATTCTTCAGGGGTTTCTGTTGGGCTAAGACCCCTCTCCGACATGGCTTGAACAGCCATGAACTCGGCGTTACCGCCGAGCATGATGTCGGTTCCACGACCGGCCATGTTTGTGGCGACGGTAACGGCGCCAATGCGCCCAGCCTGGGCGATGATGACCGCTTCACGGGCGTGGTTTTTGGCGTTCAATACTTCGTGGCGAACACCTCGCTTGGAAAGCATCTGGGACAGGCGCTCACTCTTTTCCACGCTCGTGGTTCCCACCAACACCGGCTGGCCTTTCTCATGCCGAGCCACAATGTCTTCCACCACCTGTCGGACCTTCGCCGCCTCGTCACGGTAGATGAGGTCGGACTGGTCCATGCGAATCATCGGCTTATTGGTGGGAATGGGCACAACACCCAGCGAATAGGTCGACATGAATTCGCTGGCTTCAGTTTCAGCGGTTCCTGTCATACCGGAGAGTTTCTTATACAGGCGGAAATAGTTCTGCAGGGTGACGGTAGCGAGAGTCTGGTTTTCTGCCTTGATGGGCACACCCTCTTTAGCTTCAATAGCTTGGTGAATACCCTCGTTGTATCGGCGACCGGCAAGAATACGGCCGGTGTGCTCATCAACAATGAGCACTTCACCGTTGATAACCACATAGTCTTTGTCTTTTTTGAACAGTGCTTTTGCTTTGATGGCGTTGTTCAAGAAAGAAATCAGCGGAGTGTTCGCCGACTCATACAGGTTGTCGATACCGAGATAGTCTTCGACTTTCTCAATACCCGACTCCAAGACACCAACGGTGCGCTTCTTTTCGTCCACCTCGTAGTCGTCGCCCGCTTCCAACTTGTCGGCAATGCGGGCAAACTCGTTAAACCACCGGTTTGCTTCGCCGGAAGCCGGGCCGGAAATAATCAGCGGAGTTCTCGCTTCGTCAATCAGAATCGAGTCCACTTCGTCAACGATGGCGAAGAAGTGCCCGCGCTGAACCAGGTCAGCTTTGCTGAGAGCCATATTGTCGCGGAGGTAATCGAAACCAAACTCGTTGTTGGTGCCATAGGTGATGTCGCACTGATACTGCAGGCGACGCTCGTCGGGGGTTTGCCCCGACACGATGCAGCCGGTGGTCATTCCCAGCGCCCGGAAAATTCGGCCCATCAGGTCTGACTGGTATTTGGCCAGGTAGTCGTTCACGGTGACGATGTGAACACCGCGGGCGGGGATGGCGTTCAAGTAGGCAGCAAGGGTGGCTACCAGTGTCTTACCTTCACCGGTTTTCATTTCCGCGATATTCCCGCGGTGAAGAGCACCGCCACCCATCAATTGAACGTCAAAGTGTCGAAGACCGAGGGTGCGCTTGGCGGCTTCACGAACAGCGGCGAACGCCTCGGGCAACAACTCGTCCAGTGACTCGCCGGCCGCGTAACGGTCACGCAGGTTGTCTGTTTCCTCTTTGAGCTCGTCGTCGCTCAGTCCAGCGAAGTCACCCTCGAGGTGGTTGACAGCTTTCACCACCTGGTTCAACTGACGGAGGATACGACCTTCACCAACGCGTAAGGCGCGTTCAAAAACGTTTGCCACCTGTCACCAATTCTCTAGAGCCTGCGGATAAGCCGTCCCTCATGCTAGCAAGCTCTTATGAGGCTGACTCGAGAGCGATCACCCCGTACTGCCAGCCCTTCCTCCGATACACCACACTGGGCTGGTTATTGGCCTCGTCGACATAGAGGAAGAAGTCGTGGCCGACAAGCTCCATCTGGTCGACCGCGTCCTCAGCGCTCATTACTTCGGCGGGGAAAACCTTCCGGCGAATCACCACCGGGCTGTCGTGTTCCGCCTCAACTGCAGCCATGTCGTCGTCGCTCAGGACGGGAATAGCCCCAGTTTCCACCCGCCTCAGTACTTCGACA
>SKHB01000154.1 GCA_007117135.1 Microbacteriaceae bacterium
ACGGCTCCAGTGTTGGCGTAATCGCCAACCAGCCCAACCAAATGGCCGGAACACTCAACATTGATGCCGGAGAAAAAGCTGCCCGCTTTGTGCGCTTCTGCGACGCTTTCAACATTCCGATCGTCACACTCGTTGATGTCCCCGGATACCTACCCGGCACTGACCAGGAATGGACCGGGGTGATTCGCCGCGGCGCAAAACTTCTCTACGCCTACGCGGAAGCGACCGTCCCCCTGGTGACGGTGATTACCCGCAAAGCCTACGGCGGCGCATACATCGTCATGGGTTCCAAACAACTCGGCGCCGATTTGAACTTCGCGTGGCCCACCGCCGAAATCGCCGTCATGGGCGGTCAAGGAGCCGTCAACATTCTGTATCGGGGTGATCTGAGAAAGGCAGAAGAAGCAGGCGAAGACGTCGCCACAGTGCGGGCGAAGCTCGCCGACGAATACACCTACAACGTGGCGAGCCCCTTCCTCGCGGCAGAGCGCGGAGAAATCGACGGAGTTATCGAACCCGCCGCTACACGAGGAGTCATCATTAAGGCCCTTCGCGCGCTGAAAACCAAACAAACAAACGAACCTCGCAAGAAACACGGCAACATTCCACTCTGATTCTTGTGAGCCTGGGCCCATAGACTTGGTGAATGCTTCTGTGGGGGGTGTCATGCTGATGCTTCGAGCGCTGACACTCGCCACTGCATTAGTCCTCGCCACAGTGGTGAACCTTTTCTTTGCCCCACAAATTTATTCCCCCCGCCCTCCTGCCTTTTCCGGCGCCGACTTGGCAGCAAACGAGGTGTGGCGGGGCCACGCGTTTAGTTTCCAGCCGTCTTGGCTTGCCGCCACTCTCCCCAACTCAACCTTCGTGAATGTCCGGAACGACATTCCCGACTGGGCGTTGCCTGAAGGTGGTCCCATTGGAATTGGCTGGAATATGAGGACAGTGACCATTGAAAACCTTGCCTTCGATGACACCGACTACCCCCTCGACCTCTCGGGCCTAGGTGTTCGGGACCTCATTGCACAACACCACCAACTTTTCGCCCTCATCGGCTGCCAGAGCGACCCCGTGGGGCCCGTTCAAGGTCTCTGCGACTACTTTGTTGCCTTCGATGACACCGTCAATCCCACAAATGAGTTGACGTTTGTGGCCGTGTTCACCATCACCGGCGGGGAACCCAACGAAGTAGGTTTTGTCGAGAAGGGACTGTTGGAGCGACTCGTGGGCGCCAACATGTCAGCTATTCCCACCATTGGGGTGAAACCACAATGACCCTCACCCCCTGGCTTTTTGAAGCCCTCACTACCCTTCTCATTGGATTCTCCGGCATAGGGCTGGGTGTTCTCGTGGGTTGGCGTCACCCCCTGCTCCTGGCATCGATGGCAATCCTTGTGTCCGCCACCATCCGTGTGGTGACCGTATTTGGGGTGTGGACGTTTGGTGTTTTCTCTTGGCAGACAGAGTCATGGTGGATCGTGAGCATCATTGTCGCCGTTTTTGGTGGTGTGGCGGGAATCATTCGCGCCAGGCGCGAATACCTTCAATCGCTTGGCCTCTTTGCGGCACTTGGCACGTTGTCCCTCATGGTGAAATACGTTTTCCAGGTTGGCGAACGCCACCATCGCGACTCCAGCTCAACTGTTGAAACGGCGCTTCTCATTTTCCAAAACGAACTCGATCCCACTCTGTGGGGGCCGGAAGAGAAGCGCGGCCTTGCCTACCCGCTGATGTTAGCTCTCGGGCCTGACCCCCGCATGTTGTCAGTTCTGACCCCACTAATTTTCTTCTCACTGCTGGCCATATCCTGGTGGGTGGCGAGAGGTTTTTTGCGAGACCGCATCCCCCTGCGTTGGCAAGTAACAGCAGGCATAGTTGTGCTGGGTTTTTCTGTGACGGTGCCCATTTTTCGGGTGGCCATCACCTACCTGAACTCTCACACTCTGATGGCCTTGGCGCTCATTGCCATGGCTGGCGCGCACCTCGTGGCGGAGCGAGACGGCAAAGTCTCCCTCCCCACCGCCGCCATGATGGTGGCCGGCTCGTTGATTGGCTCCACCGCCCGCGTTGAAGGCATCGTGTTCGTTGCCGTGGTGTTGGCGTTGATTGTTTCTGGTCAGTCGGTCCGGACCGCAAACGGACGGGGAGGAGTTTTCCTCGCTGTGACTGTCAGTGGCACCAGCCTGTCGCTGTGGTTGCATCTCATTGGGTCATCGGTACCAGACGATTTCGGTGTGCCCCTGTGGCTGGTTGCCCTCGGCACCGTCTTGGCGGCAACTCTCGTGGTGATGCCACTTTTGGACCGTATCCGCTGGGTGTTCTTCCCGCTAGCGGGAACAATTATCGCGGTGTTCATCATTAGAGTGGCTCTGGCCGCTGACAACCCGTTGACACCCTTCATGGGCCTTTTCAACAATGTTGTCCGCGGTTATGGCGGCTGGGGGGTTGCTGCCCTAGCGCTCGCAGCCTCACTGGTTCTGCTCGGGTGGAGGGCTCACAGCACCGAATATCGGAAACTTGCCGCCCTGCTGGTGGTACTGATTTTCTCCGCGCTTTTTGCGAAACTGTTTGACGGTGGTGGTTTCGGTGGTGGTTTCGGGCGGGACAGCTTTTATGACTCGGCGAACCGTATGTGGCTTCACACTCTTGGCGTCGCGATGAGTGCGATGGTTCTCGGCTTTGCCGAATTCCTTGACACCTGGTCAAAACAACGGGCAAGCCGTCGCCTCGGTAAGGATTCCGCCGACTACACTGCAAACACAGCGCATATGTCGAAGGATTCTCAATCGTGAAGGTCATTGTTCAAATCCCCGCACTCAACGAAGCAGCCACTCTTGAATCAGTCATGTCGACGATTCCGAAAAAAATTCCCGGGGTGAAGCAACTACTGGTTATTGTCATCGACGACGGCTCCACCGATGGCACAGCAGAGTTGGCGAAAAAACTGGGCGCCCACGAGGTCATCAGACATCGCTCCACCAGGGGCCTTGCTGAGGCGTTCCGTTCCGGTGTTGACTACGCCCTCACCCACGGTGCCGACATCTTGGTCAACACCGACGGGGATAACCAGTATCCGCAAGACCGCATCCCAGACCTCATTGCACCAATCATTTCCGGCGAAGCAGATATTGTGATCGGGGACCGCCAAACGGACAAAATTCCCCACTTTTCGTGGGGAAAGAAACTGTTACAAAAAGTTGGCTCCAAAGTGGTCAACTGGGCGGCCGGCACCAAAATCCCTGACGCTGCCAGTGGGTTCCGCGCCTACTCCAGAACAGCACTGTTGAAACTGAACCTGGTGACCAAGTTTTCATACACGATGGAAACCATCATCCAAGCCGGATATAAGCGACTAGCGATTGTCAGCATTCGGGTGAAAACCAACCCCAAAATGCGCGAATCTCGACTCTTTCGCTCCACCCCTGAACATGTGATGAAATCGGCGGCCGCAATTATTCGCTCCTTTTTGATGTATCGGCCGTATGCATTTTTCGGAAACCTTGGCGTCGTGTTGGGAATAATGGGCCTCATACCGTTCCTCCGATACCTGTTCTTAGTGCTCTCCGGAAGTCCCGGAGAACACATCCAATCCCTCCTTCTTGGAGTGTCCCTCCTCACAGCGTCCCTGTTGTCGTTCGCGTTGGGTGTCATCGCCGACCTGATCCGAATCAACCGTCAACTCATCGAAGACGGACTTGCGCTCCAAAAAGCCCACCAAGACGAACAAAGCCTGTCCGATAACCACCGTGGCTGATGGCAAACCGGTTGTGTTGGTGGGACCCACCCACCCGTACACCGGTGGCATCAGCCAACACACCACCAGACTTGCTCTCGAACTAGAGAAAGCCGGCCACCACACAGTGGTGGAATCGTGGGCGGCGCAATACCCCAAACGCCTCTACCCGGGAACCCCCACCGTCCCCGACGGAGAACCAGAAATTGGTGTACCAGCCAACGTTTTCAGCCGCCTGGCGTGGTATTCGCCACTGTCGTGGTGGCAGGTTGGCCGAAAACACCGAGGGTCCAGGCTTGTGTTGGCCATCCCCACAGCGTTTCACGCCATCCCCTACTGGGTGGTGGCGAAGGCGGCCGGAAAAGCCAGCGACATGTGGGGCATTGTTCACAACGTCACCCCCCACGACTCTGGTCGCCTTAGCCGAACACTGATGGGGTGGTTTCTGAAAAAACTTGACCGCATCATTGTTCACGGCGAATCATCCAAAAAAGATGCCGTTTTGTTGGGCTGTGACTCGAAACGAATCACCGTGACCCCTCTGCCTTCCCCCTGGCCTCCGCACGCTGCCCCGACAACACCCCGGGCTGAGTCAGCGACCCTGCGAGCACTCTTTTTTGGCACCATCCGCCACTATAAGGGATTAGACGTGTTACTCGAGGCTGTCGCCAAAACCTCCAACGTGTCGCTCACCATCGCGGGGGAATTTTGGGAAGACCGCACCCCCTACGACGAAATGATCTCCAGGCTGGAGATCACCGCCCGTGTGACCGTCCTCTCGGGATACGTCCCCAGTTCCCGCTTCACCGAAGTATTTGGGGAGGCAGACGTGTTGGTGTTGCCGTATCGAAACGGGACCGGGTCAATTGTTCGAGAGGTGGGGTTCCGTTACGGCCTACCCGTGATCGCCACGGACGTGGGCGCCATCGGTGACGGTATTGATAACGATAAAACGGGGCTTCTCATTGCCCCCAACAGTGTTGACGCCCTCGCTGACGCCCTACACCACGCAGCAGACCCCGCCACCAGGAAACGGTGGGCGTCCGAGGTGGGGTCACGCCAATCAGCTGAACAAGACCACTGGGATGGATACGTCCACATCATCACCACAATCTGAGGCGATTTATTTCCCTCGCTGGAACCCAGCCACCATTTCAATGTGGTGGGTGTGAGGGAACAGGTCGAAAGCCTGCAGCGAGGTGAGCTCATATCCTGCAGCTGAGAGTAGCTTCTGGTCTCTCGCAAACGCCACCGGGTCACACGCCACGTACACCAACTGTTTTGGCGCCAGGGCAACCAGTGAATCAATAACTCTCGGGCCCGCGCCGGAGCGGGGCGGGTCGAGCAGTATCGTGGCGCGGGCAAAACGGTCAGCACTCAAAGCGCTCGCACCTCTAACCTGGCCTCGAAGGTAAGCCATCACATCGCTTGTCACCACCGAAGCGTTCTCGACACCAGCCAGGTTTCTCACCGCAAAACCGCTGGCTTTCTCGTGTGATTCGACACTGACAATGTGGCTGGCGGGACCGCCCCGGTCGGCGAGGACGGCGGCAAATAACCCGACACCGCCATAAAGGTCGTGGTTGGCTGCCCCGTCGTCCCAGTTATCCCAGTCAACAGCGTCCAGCGTTGCGTGAGACAACGCCTCGGCTGCACCCTCATGAACCTGCCAAAACACGTCAGTGTTGAGGTGAAAAGTATGGTTCCCGACCTGTTCGGTGACGGGTGCCGGTGTGTCACCTACCATCATCAGCCACTGGCCACCGGTCGAAGACCGGCCCACATGCAGGCCCTTTTCCCCTGGCCACACGTTGGTGTGGGCAGCCATGGCCTGAATATCCGGGTGGGCGAGCGGCAGGGTGGTGGTGGGAATAACCCGGTGGCTTCTAAAAGCCCTCTGACCCGCAACCCCGTTCCCATCGACATGGAGCGTGACACGCGTCCGCCACCCTGTCCCATCAGCGTTTCCTGGGATGGGCTGGACAACAACAGAGTCTGACATGTCGGTTGAAACATCACCCTGCCTGGCTAGCGCCTCACGGACAATCTCAGTTTTGACCTGCCGCTGGTAGTCGAGGGCGAGATGACCAAAGTCGGCACCACCCACTCGGGCGTGGGGTTCCCGGTTGACGTCTGCTTCCGGCCAAATATGTGGGACACGGTGGGGGCTTGGTTGAATAACGGACACCACGTCGGCAAAGGCGTGAGATCTTTTGACGCCGGTAACAATGACGTCGACAATGTCACCGGGGGCAGAGCCTGGGACAAAAAGAACCTGACCATCAACGCGACCTAGACCGTAGCCACCGTGAACTATCTTGCTAACCTCAACAGTGAGGGTCTGGCCTCGGTCGACTGTCATCCACCAAGCCTAAGGAATGATTTCTGTGCAGCTGTATTTGGCCTCCACCTCTCCCGCGAGGAAAAACACCCTCATGCAGGTTGGCCTCAGCCCAATGATTCTTGAGCACAGTGTTGACGAAGAAGGCTTGGTGGCTGAGGCGACACACAACGGCCCTGTCCCCCCGCCGGTCATTGTTCAACTGCTCGCCCGGGCTAAAGCCGAAGACGCCTGCCAACCCGGAGTCACAGGTCTTGTTGTCGGCGGCGACTCAGTGTTCGCGGTTGACGGTGAAGTGTTTGGTAAACCACACACCCCGGAAAAAGCTAAGAAACGCTGGCTTCGCCAGCGGGGGAAAACAGGAGTGTTGTATTCCGGGCACTGGGTGGCAGACGTCCGAAACGGTGAGATTTTGGCGGGGGTGGGCGGCCACACCGAAGCGTCAGTGACGTTTCGGGGGGACCTCACCGATGACGAAATTGACGCGTATATTGCCACCGGTGAGCCTCTGAAAGTTGCCGGCGCGTTCACGATCGATGCTCGGGGTGCCGCGTTTATTGACCGTATCAATGGTGACCCCTACACCGTGGTGGGAATCTCGGTGGCGAAACTACGCGACCTCATTAGACAACTGGGGTATTCCTTTACCGACCTGTGGGAATAGGGCATTGTCGGAAACCACAATGATTTTCGGCATTCATGTGTCGCATTTCTCCACACGAGAGCCCCCATTCGGCCCTAGGCTACATATCCATGGCCAACATCCAGAAGCTTCTTATCGCGAACCGCGGTGAAATCGCTGTCCGAATCATCCGAGCGGC
>SKHB01000072.1 GCA_007117135.1 Microbacteriaceae bacterium
ACGGCTCCAGTGTTGGCGTAATCGCCAACCAGCCCAACCAAATGGCCGGAACACTCAACATTGATGCCGGAGAAAAAGCTGCCCGCTTTGTGCGCTTCTGCGACGCTTTCAACATTCCGATTGTCACCCTGGTGGATGTCCCCGGCTATCTGCCCGGCACCGACCAGGAATGGACTGGGGTGATTCGCCGGGGTGCGAAACTTCTTTATGCCTACGCCGAAGCAACCGTGCCTCTGGTCACCGTCATTACCCGCAAGGCCTACGGCGGCGCCTACATCGTGATGGGCTCGAAACAGCTTGGTGCAGACTTGAACTTCGCCTGGCCCACCGCTGAAATCGCGGTCATGGGTGGTCAAGGAGCGGTCAACATTTTGTATCGCGGTGACCTGAAGAAAGCAGAAGAGGCCGGCGAAGATGTCGCCTCGGTGCGAGCGAAACTCGCCGACGAATACACCTACAACGTCGCGAGCCCCTTCCTCGCCGCCGAGCGGGGAGAAATCGACGGAGTTATTGAACCCGCCGCGACTCGCGGAGTCATCATCAAAGCCCTCCGCGCGCTGAAAACCAAACAAGCGAGCGAACCTCGCAAAAAACACGGCAACATCCCGCTCTAAATCCCGTGCGGCTGGACCCATAGACTTGAGGAATGATTCTGCGGGGGGTGTCATGCTGAGGCTTCGAGCGTTGGCACTCGCTGGTGTTCTAGTTGTCGCCTCAGTGGTGAACGTGTTTTTTGCCCCGCAAATTTATTCCCCCCGAGCCCCCGCCTTCTCGGGTGCTGACCTGGCGGCGAATGAGCCGTGGCGAGGGCATGCGTTTAGTTTCCAACCCTCGTGGCTTGCCGCCACCCTCCCCCACTCGACGTTTGTCAACGTCCGCACGGGGCTCCCCGAGTGGGCGCCAGAAGACGGTCACGAGATCGGGATTTTCTGGAACATGAGAACGGTGACCATCGAAAACCTAGCCACCGACGACAGCGACTTCCCCCTCGACCTCTCTGGTTTAGACATTCGAGACCAACTGGCCGAACACCATCGGCTCTATGCGTTGATTCGCTGCCAAAGTGACCCCATTGCCGGCGGTCAAGATTTATGCAACTACTTTGTTGCCTTTGACGACACTGTGAATCCAGACGATGCGCTGGCCTTTGTGGGAGTGTTCACCGTCACTGGCCCTGACACCAACGAGGTCGGGTTTGTCGAAAAAGGCTTGCTGGAGCGCCTCGTCGGTGCCACTGTCGACACCCTCCCGACCATTGGGGTGGAGCGATGACTCTGACACCGTGGCTTTTCGAAGCCCTCGCCACCATCCTGATAGGCCTGTCCGGGGTCGGGGTGGGGATAGTCCTCGGTTGGCGTCACCCGTTGCTTCTTGCCTCACTGGCAATACTGCTGTCCACCACCATCAGAGTGGTCACGACGTTTGGTGTGTGGAGCTTTGGTGTTTTTCCGTGGCTGACCGAATCATGGTGGCTGGTGAGCATCGTGGCGGCTATAGCCGGCGGTGTGGTGGGGGTCATTCGCGCTAGGCGCGAATACCTTCAATCACTTGGCCTCTTTGCGGCACTGGGCACCGTATCCCTGACGGTGAAATACGTCTTCCAGATTGGCGAGCGACACCATAGAGACTCCAGCTCGACGGTTGAAACAGCGCTCCTCATCTTCCAAAACGAACTCGATCCTGCGCTGTGGGATCCAGAAGAAAAACGTGGCCTCGCCTACCCGTTGATGCTTGCTCTTGGGCCTGACCCTCGGATGCTGTCGGTGGTGACCCCGCTGATTTTCTTCTCCCTGCTTGCCCTGTCGTGGTGGGTGGCGCGGGAATTCATGCGACGCACCATCCCCCTCCGCTGGCAGGTGACCGCCGGGATTATCGTTCTCGCTTTTTCAGTGAGTGTCCCCATTTTCCGGGTAGCCCTCACTTACCTGAACTCTCACACCCTCATGGCTGTGGCGATCCTCGCGATGGCCGGCGCTTACCTGGTGGCGGAGCGAGACGGGAGGGTCACCCTCCCCACGGCGGCGATGATGGTCATCGGGTCATTCATTGGCTCCACCGCCCGCGTCGAAGGCATCGTCTTTGTCGCCGTGGTGTTAGCGCTCATCATCTCTGGCCAGTCCGTCAGGGGTTTTGGCGGTCGCGCGGGGGTGTTTGTGGCCGTGGCCGTCAGCGGCACCAGCTTGGCGCTGTGGTTGGACCTCATTGATTCAGGAGTGCCCGACGCTTTCGGCGTTCCGCTGTGGGTGGTGGCCCTCGCCACCGTGGTCGCGGCAGCAGTTGTGGTGTTGCCGATTCTGGACCGGGTGCGGTGGGCTTTTTTCCCCCTGGCCGCAGTGATTATTGCCGCCGTCATTATTCGAGTGGCGCTGGCCGCCGACAACCCGCTCACCCCCTTTATGGGGCTGTTCAATAACGTCGTCCGCGGTTATGGCGGCTGGGGAGTAGCCGCCCTGGCCTTGGCGGCTACTCTCGTTCTCCTTGGCTGGAAGGCTCGCAGCACCCAGTATCGGAAACTTGCTGCACTTTTGGTGGTACTGATTTTCGCGGCTCTGTTCGCGAAACTGTTTGACGGCGGCAGTTTCGGCGGCGGTTTTGGACGAGACAGCTTCTATGACTCGGCGAACCGCATGTGGCTTCACACGCTCGGTGTGGCCATGTCGGCGATGGTGCTTGGCTACGCCGAATTCCTTGACACCTGGTCGAAGCAACGGGCAAGCCGTCGCCTCGGGAAGGATTCCGCCGACTACACTGCAAACACAGCGAAAGTGTCGAAGGAAACTCACCCGTGAAGGTCATTGTTCAAATCCCCGCCCTCAACGAGGTGGAGACTCTTGAGTCGGTTATCTCGACGATTCCGAAAAAAATCCCCGGGGTAAAGCAACTGCTGATCATCGTCATCGACGATGGCTCCGACGACGGCACCGCAGAGTTGGCCAAAAAACTGGGTGCCGACGACGTCATCAGACACCGCTCCACCAGGGGTCTCGCCGAAGCGTTCCGCTCCGGTGTTGACTACGCCCTCACCCACGGCGCCGACATCCTGGTCAACACCGACGGGGATAACCAGTATCCGCAAGACCGCATCCCCGACCTCATTGCGCCGATTATTTCTGGTGAGGCAGACATTGTTATCGGCGATCGCCAAACCGACAAGATTCCCCACTTTTCGTGGGGCAAGAAACTGTTGCAAAAGTTTGGCTCCAAAGTGGTCAACTGGGCCGCGGGAACCAAAATCCCCGACGCAGCCAGTGGTTTCCGCGCCTACTCCAGGACAGCACTACTGAAGCTCAACCTGGTCACCAAGTTTTCTTACACAATGGAAACCATCATCCAGGCTGGATACAAGAGGTTGGCGATTGTGAGCATTCGGGTGAAAACAAACCCGAAAATGCGCGAGTCTCGCCTGTTTCGCTCCACCCCCGAACACGTCATGAAATCGGCGGCCGCGATTATCCGCTCGTTCTTGATGTATCGGCCGTATGCGTTTTTTGGGAACCTGGGGCTTGTCCTCGGCGCCATCGGACTGATTCCGTTCCTGCGGTATCTATTCCTTATCCTCTCCGGAAGCCCCGGAGAACACATCCAGTCCTTGCTTCTTGGAGTGTCCTTGCTGACCGCATCACTCCTGTCGTTCGCTCTCGGTGTGATTGCTGACCTGATCCGCATTAACCGCCAACTCATCGAAGATGGGTTGGCTCTCCAAAAAGCCCACCAAGACGAACAAAGTCTCTCCGATAACCACCGTGGCTAGTGGCAAACCGGTTGTGTTGGTGGGGCCCACCCACCCCTACACCGGTGGCCTCAGTCAACACACCACCAGGCTTGCCCTCGAGCTCGACAAAGCGTCACACCACTGTGTGGTGGAGTCGTGGAAGGCGCAATACCCGAAACGCCTCTACCCCGGCACCCCCACCGTCCCAGGCGGTGAACCAGAGATTGGTATTCCCTCTCGAATAGTGCAGAAACTGGCCTGGTATTCCCCCCTATCGTGGTGGCAAGCGGGTCGCCGACACCGAGGCTCGAGAATTGTGTTGGCCATCCCGACAGCGTTTCACGCGGTCCCGTACTGGGTGTTGACAAAGGCGGCCGGGAAAACCAGCGACATCTGGGGCATTGTTCACAACGTCACCCCTCACGACTCGGGCCGGCTGAGCAAAACCCTGATGGGCTGGTTTTTGACAACTCTCGACCGCATCATTGTTCACGGAGATGCCTCGAAGTCTGACGCGGTGATGTTGGGGTGTGACGCGGACACGATCACCGTGACGGCTCTGCCCTCTCCGTGGCCCCCCCTGCGAGCCCACCACAAACCCTCGACCGAGTCGGCGACGTTGCGAGCACTGTTTTTTGGCACCATCAGGCCCTATAAGGGGGTAGATGTGTTGCTCAAGGCTGTTGCGACAACCTCAGACGTATCGCTCACCATCGCTGGGGAGTTTTGGGAAGACCGCGCCCCCTACGACGAACTTATCTCGACGCTGGGCATCACCGACCGTGTCACTATCCTCCCCGGTTACCTGCCCACCTCCCGCTTCCAGGAGGTGTTCGGTGGAGCAGATGTGTTGGTGTTGCCGTATCGAAACGGGACCGGGTCAATTGTTCGAGAGGTGGGATTCCGCTACGGCCTCCCCGTCATTGCTACTGAAGTGGGTGCAATTGGCGAGGGCATTGACAACGATAAGACGGGGCTACTCATCGCCCCCAACAGTGTGGACGCCCTCGCAGAAGCTCTCCGTCACGCGGCAGACCCCGACACCAGAAAACGGTGGACGTCAGAGGTGTCATCACGGCAATCAGTGGAACAAGACCACTGGGATGCATACGTCAGCATCATCACCGCTCACTAAGGGACGTTATTTCCCTCGCCGGAACCCTGCCACCATCTCAATGTGGTGGGTATGGGGGAAGAGGTCGAACGCCTGCACGGAGGCGAGTACATAGCCTGCAGCCGCCAGTAGTTTCTGATCTCTCGCGAACGCAACCGGGTCACACGCCACATACACCAGTTGTTGGGGGGCGAGGGCAACCAGAGAGTCAATAACATTTTTGCCCGCGCCAGATCGCGGCGGGTCAAGCACTATCGTGGCGCGGGCGAAACGCTCAGCCCCAGCGGCAGTGACACTCTTCACCTGACCCCGGAGGTAAGCCAAAACATCACTGGTGACCACTGAGGCGTTATCGAATTTAGCCAGGTTACTGACCGCGAAACCGCTTGCCCTCTCGTGTGATTCGACAGTGACAATGTGGCTAGTCGCACCGCCTCGATCGGCGAGCGCGGCGGCAAATAACCCGACACCGCCATACAGGTCATGGTTGGCTGCTTCCTCATCCCATACATCCCAGTCAACCGCGCGCACTGCCGCGCGTGACAGAACCTCGGCAGCACTCTCGTGGACTTGCCAAAAAACTTCCGTGTTGAGGTGAAAAGTGTGGTGGCCGACCTGCTCAGTGACGGGTGCTGGTGTGTCACCCGCCATCATCAGCCACTGACCGCCGGTCGATGACCGGCCTACATGGAGACCCTTTTCCCCGGGCCAAGAACCCACATGTGCTGCCATGGCCTGAATATCTGGGTGGGCAAGCGGCAGGGTGGTGGTGGGAATAACCCGGTGGCTCCTAAAAGCCCTCTGCCCCGCCACACCGTTGTGATCGACGTGGAGGGTCACTCGCGTCCGCCACCCCGTCCCATCAGCACTTCCCGGAATGGGCTGAACGTGGACCGCGTCAGCGATATCGGGGGAAACGTCGCCTTGCCTCGCTAGCGCCTCGCGAACAATGTCAGTCTTGACCTGGCGCTGGTAGTCAAGGTCAAGGTGCCCAAAGTCGGCACCGCCTACGCGGTCGTGAGGCTCCCGGCTAACGTCGGCTTCTGGCCAGATGTGTGAGACGCGGTGGGGGCTCGGCTGAATAACAGACACCACGTCGGCGAAGGCATGGGATTTTTTGACGTCGGTGACGATGACATCAACAACGTCTCCTGGTGCGGAGCCTGGGACAAAGAGGACCTGGCCGTCGACGCGGCCCAGGCCGTAGCCGCCGTGAACTATCTTGCTAATCTCAAGTGTGAGGGTCTGGCCACGGTCGACTGTCATCCACCAAGCCTAAGGAATGATGTCCGTGCAGTTGTATTTGGCGTCCACCTCCCCCGCCAGAAAACAGACTCTCACGCAGGTGGGACTATCTCCTCTGATTCTTGATCACCACGTCGACGAAGAAGCACTCGTTGCCGAGGCGACCCAAAACGGACCCGTTCCCCCGCCGGTGATTGTTCAACTGCTCGCTCGAGCAAAAGCCGAAGACGCCTGCGCACCAGGCATCACCGGGCTTGTCATCGGTGGTGATTCGGTGTTCGAGGTTGACGGTGAGGTTTTTGGCAAACCTCATACCCCAGAAAACGCGAAGGCACGCTGGCTTCGCCAGCGAGGCCAGTCGGGGGTGTTGTATTCCGGGCACTGGGTGGCAGACGTCCGAGAGGGTGAGATTGTGGCGGGGGTGGGTGACCACACCGAAGCGACAGTGACGTTTCGAAGCGACATCACCGATGACGAAATTGATGCGTATATCGCCACCGGCGAGCCGCTAAAAGTCGCTGGCGCGTTCACCATCGATGCTCGGGGTGCCGCGTTCATTGAGCGCATCGATGGCGACCCCTACACCGTGGTGGGAATGTCGGTGGCGAAGCTTCGAGACCTGATTAGACAACTGGGTTTTTCCTTCACCGACCTGTGGACATAGGGCATTGTGGGAAATCACCATGATGTTCCCCATTCCTGTGTCGCATTTCTCCACACGAGAG
>SKHB01000084.1 GCA_007117135.1 Microbacteriaceae bacterium
GCACTCACCCACAACACCGAGAGCAAGACGGTATACCCGGTGCCGAGGGCGGCAAAGAAGAACACTGCTTTACTTCGACGGCTAAACATTTCACCCACGTCCCCTCACTTGACCTGCCCCCACCCTAAACCCCGCACGGGCGCGCCATCCAGCGCTGTGCGCCGAACACGGCGCCCGTGAGCTGGCCGACACTCTCGGCTAGGTTTATCCCATGCGCATATACATTGTCGGGGCCGGGGGCGTGGGAAACGCATTGGCCAGAATTCTTGCTAGAAGAAACTTTTTTGACCACGTCACCATCGCTGACTATGACCCAGACCGGGCAGAAGCCGCCGTGGCGTGGATTGCTTCCCGCCACACCGATGTGGCGGGAAAGTTTTCAGCCAGCCAGGTTGATGCCTCATCAGCGACGGCAGTGACCAGGGAGCTTCTTGACCACAACGCCACCTGGGTAGTAAACGCTGTGGAACCAGGGTTTGTGCAAAACATTTTCCAAGGAGCCTTTGACGCAGGCGTCAATTACTTAGACATGGCCATGAGCTTGTCCCAGCCTCACCCCACCGACCCCTACACCACCCCCGGGGTGATGCTCGGTGACTGGCAGTTTGAGAGACAACAGCAGTGGGAAGACGCAGGCTTACTGGCCGTTGTCGGCATGGGTGTAGAGCCAGGCCTCAGCGACGTTTTTGCCCGATACGCCCACGACCACCTGTTTTCTGAGGTTCACGAGTTTGGGGTGAGAGACGGCGCCAACCTGGTGGTCACAAACGAGGCGGGCGAAGAAATCTTCGCCCCCAGTTTTAGTATCTGGACCACCATTGAAGAATGCCTCAACCCGCCCCTGCTCTGGGAAGAAGGTAAAGGCTGGTTCACCACAGAACCCTTTAGCGAACCCGAAGTGTTTGACTTCCCCGACGGTATTGGCCCAGTCGAGTGTGTGAACGTCGAACACGAAGAAGTAGTGCTGATGCCACGGTGGCTACAAGCCAAACGGGTCAGTTTCAAGTATGGCCTCGGCGATGAATTCATCTCGGTGCTGAAAACCCTGAACACTCTAGGCCTGGACAAAACTGACCCGGTCAGTGTTCGAACAGCCCCAGGCCCCGATGGCACCAGATCTACAGCTCACGTGTCCCCCCGGGACCTGGTGGCTGCAGTATTGCCTGACCCGGCTGTTATTGGCCCCACCATGACGGGCAAAACGTGTGCTGGGGTGTGGGTGACGGGTGTCGGTAAAAATGGTCAGCCCACAGAGGTGTACGTCTATCACACGAGTGACAATGAGTGGACGATGGCCAATTACGACACCCAGTGTGTGGTGTGGCAGACGGCTATAGGGCCTTCGGTCGCCCTCGAATGTGTGGCAGGCGGCCAATGGTCAGGCGTGGGCGTCTTAGGCCCGGAAGCGTTTGACTCGGTACCTTTCCTAGACCTCATGGCCAAAGACACCACTAACGGCGGTTACGGCCAAGCCTGGCATGTGCAAGACCGCACACCCTCTAGCTAAAAGCCACCATTCAAGCGGTCTACCAACGGGTACACAACCAGTTAGCTGTCTGATTGTATGGGCGGGAGTAGCCGCAGTGCCGACTTGGGGTAGTGGGCCATGAGTCGCAGCTGTTCGTCGCTGTTGTCCCAATTGCCGGCCATTACACCATCCCGGTAACCGGCCACCGTGTCAACTACCCGGTGAAGAGTCACCTCAGGCTCCAGCGGATACAACCAGGCGCTTTTCTCAAACTCATACACGTGTCTGACTTTGTCTGAGAGCAGAACCATGGCTCGGCCAAAAGTCCCCGCAGACACCACCAAATGTGTTGCTCCCAGCAACACCGACACATCTGACAACAAATCCCCTGAGACAGGTGTCAGGGGAATGCCGTTTTTCTCGCAGTAGTCGGTGATGAGGCCATGGACGGGGTTCGCGGTGTCTTCAGACACCAGCATCACCCCGTCCCAGGCCCTGGAACCAATAACCGTCTCATAGAAGGCAAAAGGGGGTTGGCCATACCGGCGTGATGGCCTGCTATCAAACACATCGCCACCTCTCACGTGAATCACCAACGTGTCTTCCGACACGGTGGCGATAGCGTCACTTGCCATCACGCTCGAGGCCAACCCACTAAGCGCTTGAGGGATCTTCTCTGGCAGACAAATCTCGGGAAATTCGTCGTCCCAGAAGAACCTTCCCACCAACACCGCGCGGCCACCAAGCCTGTGCGTGGGTGTGGGAAGGCGAAAACCTAGTCGCCTTCCCACACCCAGAGACACCGGCTTCGTGAAGGTGCTGTTTGGGCCAATGACAACATCTGTGATGTCGAGAGCTTCTGCGACAAGGGCCGCGTTGCCCAGTTGGTGAACAGCATTACCGAGACGGTGTAGTGGGGTGACAAACACCGCGTCAGCGGTGATATTCGGTGAGGTTTTTCTTCCCCATCGCCACCTCACCCAGGCGATAACACTCAAATACACCTTTGCCCGAGGCTGCCTCGATGTTGAGGACATGGTAATTCCCCGTTGTCTGGCCCAGACCTCTGTGGCGCGACCCGAGCGAAAAAAGACAACCCCGTCAATGACGAGAAAAGACCCCAATAAGCGTTTTACTAGCTTCGCCAGGTTCGACACACTCACGACGCCTTCTTCATCAACACCACAACCCCGATAACGCGTTCACTACTGATATCGGCTCACGCCTTGTTGCTTAGAGTGTAAGAGCCAAACGAGTAGACCCCCGACACTACGCCGAGCCCAACACACGTTGTGCTTTTTGTGTGAGGCCATATTCGTCGAGCACTTGGTCTAGTGGTCGAATTTTTCGCCTAACAACCGGTTGTGTCACCACCGGTGTCAAAATCGCTAACACTAACCACGCCATTCGTGTCTTGGGGTCCAGCTCAAATGATTCGGTGCCTTCTGGCAGAAATGGTTCGAGTAGATCATCGAATTCCCCCGCTAGATACCGGTCAACCAACACACCTGTTTTCTGGTCCCAGCCAGCAATAACCCCGAGCGGGTGGCAGATTGCTGGCCTCACATACACCGGCTCGGTGTCAACAAAATAGGCAACACCATCTGGGCTGATGATGGCGTTATCAGGCGAAGAATCACTACCTGTCGGGACAACCCCCAAGTCCCAGAACGCCTCCTCGCCCACGATGTCAATAGCGTGGCGGATGAGGGCGTCGTGGGCGGAGGCGAATAGCCGTGGTTCAATGTCGTCCCGGTAATCAGCCAACCTGCCCTGTGATGCTTCAAACAACAACGAGGCGTATTGGGTGAACACACCCCTGATGGCCCCCACCTGGGTATTTGTATCGGCGATGGTCGCAGTGGGGCCATCTGGGACAAGCTGTTCAACGAAGTACTTCTGTGTCGTCTCTGACTCGATGACGGCCGAGTTAGCAACATGCGCATCCCACAGGGCCCGAAGTCTCACCTGGTCGGGATCTCGCGGCCTTCCCAATACCCGACACACCGAGCTACTAGAAAACAGAATCACCTCACGCTTGACACTGGGGCCCTTCACCGCAGCAAAATATTTCCCCACTCCCCTACCCCTCGGTACCCACATCCAATACAGCGGGGACACCAGCATTTTCAGTAGCCGATACCCCAGCGGCCCCCGCCGATTACCCTTCGAATACAACAAGTGGGCGGGTAGTTTCTTGCCGGCTTTGAACCATAGTTCCCAGCCAGAAAATACCCACAACCCAGGCTCCAATAGCTGCGCGTGGTCGAGGAGTTTGTGACGGCCCTTATGTGCTTCTCTGGCTTTTCGCCATTCACGCTGGAGGGAGGCCATCAGATGTCACTCATTCTTTGTCAAACACACGACAGCCATCAGGCTGTCGTGGTGGTGTAGTGAAAATATATCTGCCGATTACCGGGACTGACGAACCTGGTCGGGGACGGCGAAGACCTTGATGGTGGGGCCTTTGGTGCTGGCACCCGTGTATATGTCTCGGATATGGGCAATGGAAATTGGGACATTCGTCAACGGGTTAGTAACCGAGCCGCTCCTGCCTACAGCCCGATACTGCACGACTAGCGGGTAAGTGTCTTCGAGGATTCGATAAAAGCGTTGCTGGTCAACGTAGCGCGAATCGGCCATGTATCTGCCATGCATGGAACTGCTAATGACGACGTAGTCGAAACTATCATCGACAGGAATTAGTTGACCATCGATTTCCGCAAAGTGGTGAAAAACCCGAAAGGGGCCATTTGGGTAATGAACGGTATACCCCTCGTAGACAGAGTTACCTTCGGTAATTTCCCGGCGCTCAAAGTCTTCCGTCGCGATTGCTCGAGTGTCCAGTCTCAGAAAGTCCGCGGCCGTTACCACAGAGCTGGTTATCATGTTCGCTGTCGCCACCACAGACATGGCCACAAGACCGGCGGTGACAGGTTTCTTGAATCGCTCGAGTTTCTTTGACACCGCATCGAACAGGAAATACACCCCCACTGCTGAAACCAGCAGTGGGGTAATAAACATGGGCATGCCCCACCTGGTGTGGTGAAGGCCTAGCGTGCTGAGGCTCACCCAGAAAAGCACACCAATCAGGATGGGAACCGCCAAAACCAACCAGAACCGAATAATGGCAACGATTCCTATGATCAGGGGGACAATCAACAACCAGCCGGACGAACCGTAGTAAACACTCCAATAGAACTCCAGTTTTTCCCAAAAGTTCTTTCCATCTGCACCCAGGTGTGTGTCCCGAGATTCGTTATCTAAGCGTCTGAGCACTTGGCCCCGTCTCGTGAACAACACGGGGGAAATCACAAACAGGGACACCCCTAAAGCAAAAAGTGACGCAAAACCATGGGAGACAAATCTCCGAAGGTCTTTATCGGTAATCGCCCGGATGGCTACGACGATGGCAATCATTCCGGCAGCAATGAGACCTGGATACTTGATGGCAATAGCAAAAGCGGTGAAGAAACTCATCGCAAGCAACGGGGCATAACCCGGCTTTTCCAAGTAGTTCATCGCGGCCAACACCACGGCCATAACCGTCACAGCTAAGGGAATATCAGCAGTCGCGAGATGTGAATGGTGCACGAAGAAGGGGAAAAACGCGACGAAAACGGCTGCTACTACTCCGATCTCACGTTTGAGTTTGGCGCCAATGAAATAAGCCAAAACAATGCCAATAATTCCGAAGATGGCCACCCCGATTCGAGTTGCCAGATACCAGTGTTCGTCACCAACAAGGTTGATAGCAGCTTCTGGCTGAAGCCCAAGAACTAGGTACGAGTAGAAGACACTGATGATGTACCCCACCATCATCACCACATGAGCGGGCCACGTGAACTCGCGGGGCTCAAAAGAGCGCCGCTCAATCATGTCAATGACCGAATCCACCATTCGGGGCTCATCGGGGTGAGTAATCAATGGCAGGTCATAGTTGATGCCAACAAGTCTCACCGTCGCACCAAGAGCGAGAGTGATGAGGAATGTCAGAGTCAACCAATCAAGCGGAAAATACTTCCTCATCCACGTCAGCATTAAGAAAACTTACCAGTGACAACAGGCGCAGCGACTATACGTGGCCGCCCCCAATGTTTAGCGGAAGCTCCAATGTCGGTTTACCAGAAACTGCGCGGGGATTACTAGACCAAGGGAAATCACCTTTGCCCACCAGGCACCAGCTCCGACCACCATCACAAGCTGGAATATCCCCGCCGCGACGGCCAGCCCCGTGACGCCGACAACGATAAACCTGATGGCCTGAGAACCGCGTACCCGCACTTTGAAATTGAACAATGCGTTGGCCACGTAATTTGTCACGATACCTAGGAAGCTGCCGGTGACAGAGGCCAACAGCGGGAAGACCCCAAGAACAATAAGCACCCCAAAAGTAACAACGTCTACAACAATGCCGCTGACTCCCAATACGAGGTAACGCCCAAATGACGCCACCCCAAACAACCCCGTCGCCAACGAACGAAAAAGGCGAGAAGACTTACTCTCTGCTCCCACACCCCCAGGCTACGGGGTGACGTGAACTAACCTAGAAGTTGCTCCCGCCATTTTGCACCGTGTCAAATAAGTGAAAAGCTCGTAAAGTGGAATTCTCATGTCTAGCTTTCCCCGCATCGCCGCCGTTCTCCCTGTTTTCAACGACTGGGATAGTGTTCGAAAACTCCTGGCATCTTTTCCCGATGCGCCCGCAGTCTTTCATGTCGTCATTGTCGACGACGGCTCAACAGAGAAAGCACCAGATAGCTGGGACCTGTCACCGTCAATCACCCAGGCAGAGATCCTGGCTTACGACATCAACCAGGGACACCAGCGAGCAATTGCCTCCGGCATTTGCGACGTGGTGAGACGTGTCCCCCACGACTATGTCTTAGTCATGGACGGGGACGGGGAGGACAACCCCGCGTCTATTCCTGCTCTCATTGACGAACAACACAAAAACCCTGATGCCATCGTTGTGGCATCCAGGGGAGTGAGAACTGAAGGCGTCAAGTTCAAATTGTTTTACGCTGTCTTCAAACGGCTCTTTCATGCCCTCACCGGTTGGAAACTCGACTTCGGCAATTTTTCGTTGATGCCCGCTAAACACGCTCACAGTCTCGCGATGATGCCAGAGCTGTGGAACCACTACCCCTCATCGGTAATCCGCTCCGGACGGCCCCTTCACCGTGTGCAAACAGACCGGGGAGAGCGATACTTCGGAAACTCGAAGATGAACTTCTTGAGCCTGATTAGCCACGGGCTCTCAGCAC
>SKHB01000035.1 GCA_007117135.1 Microbacteriaceae bacterium
CGAACACCGGCGCGGGGGCCCGACAGAAAGGAAGGGATTATGGCAACACCCCCGCGCCCAGGCACCAAAGCCCCGGGAGGGGCTTGTGCCTGTGTGGTGTTCATGGGGTAAACGTATCTGGTACTACTGACATCACTGGATGTGGGATACACACTCATAGTGACCAGGGTTAGCGCCGGCGGCGCCCAACAAGCAACACCGCCATCGCCACCAGGAGTAACGGCTCCACATCAAACTGGAGAACGAGCATCACCAACTGCTCGACGCGGTATTGGACCATGAACTCATCAGAGAGTCTGGTGATGGCATTGATTACGGCGGGTTTGCCCACAGTAGTCCAGTCAAACCCTGTCGCCTGCTTCCGGCATAAATGAATTCGTCGAATGGTGCCTAAGGCGGTGGGGCAACTTTTCCGAACTCAGCAACCACCAAAGCACCCACGACTTCTATAGACCTGCTGTCACTGCGACATCGCGTCAAATTCACGCGCCGGCGGGAGCATCCGCCACACTTCTTCAGCGCGGCGGGCGGCATCGAGCAAAGCCGGCAACATCCGCTCTCTGGTCGAGAGCGCGTCTTCGCCGACATTTGCCGTGGCGGCGTTCAATGCTGCGACAATTTTTCCATTTCGCCTCAGTGGCACGGCAATCGACCGCAAGCCCCACTCTAATTCTTGATCAACCATGACCCATCCGCTTTCTCTGGCACCATCAACCACTCTAAGAATGTCTTCCAGGGAGGTGATTGTCCGAGGCGTAGCGGCGCGAAGAGGGGGCGACCCTTGCCAGAGGTTCCGAATATCGTCTTCGGTGAGAGCGGTGAGCAACATTCTGCCCATCGAGGTGTTCCATACCGGCAGCCTGGCGCCCAAGCTCAGCGACACTGTCATCACCTTGTCCGGGCTTTGTCTCGCTACGTACACAATGTGGTCGCCGTCCCTGATCGTTACCGATACCGCCTCTCCCAAGTCATTCGAGAGCGATTTGAGAACCCCGGAGAGAATGTCAGACACCCCCAACGCCGACAGATATGAATAGCCGAGACCGAGAACTTTGGCGGTCAAACGAAACTCTCGCCCATCCCTGCTGACATAGCCCAGTGTCTCCAGCGTGGTGAGGAGTCTCCTCGCCGTTGCACGATTAACCCCAGCTTCGTCAGCAACATGCTGAACCGTTACCGAAGCACTTCCCCTACCAAGAATTTCCAGCACAGCAAGTCCACGGCCCAGTGACTGGATGTAATCACTTGAGGGCGGGGGTAATGGTTCGGCACTCACCGTTCTAAAACTACTGCCACGCCCTGCCCAACACCGATGCAAATCGCCGCAACGCCCACGCCTGAGCCTCGTTGGGCTAACTGGTGGGCGAGGTGTCCGAATATCCGAGCACCGGATGCACCAAGGGGGTGTCCGATTGCGATAGCGCCTCCGTGTATGTTGACTTTTTCCGGACTCAACTCAGGCCAAAGTTTCAGACACGCGAGCGACTGGGAGGCGAAGGCCTCGTTGAGCTCCACCAGGTCAACATCGGCCCAGGTTTTTCCCGCCATCGCCAGCGCACGGTTCGCCGCCTCAACCGGCGCGATGCCAAAGACATCAGGATCATTTCCTACGGCGGCGCGGGACACAATCCTGGCAAGAGGGTCACCTGCCGCGAGGTGCTGATCGCCGCCTAAGACCACCACCGCTGCGCCATCTGACAGTTGAGAGGAATTGCCGGCGGTGACCGTGCCCCGCTCTGCCGAGAAAGCAGGCTTCAACCCGCCAAGGGTTTCTGGAGTCGTCTCTGGGCGAATTCCCTCGTCATGGCTGATCTCAGACCCCGCAACACCAACAACTTCTGTGTCAAAGATGCCATCGTTCCATGCGGCGTGGGCGAGGCGATGACTGCGGCTGGCGAATTCGTCCTGCTCGTCTCTGCTGATTTCGAATTTCTGCGCCAACAGCTCCGCACTCTCCCCGTTGGCAATCGTCCACCGCGCGGGCATAGCGGGATTGACCATCCGCCACCCAAGCGTCGACGAATACAGAGTTTGGTTAATCGGTGGAAATGGCTTGTCTGGTTTCGGCAAGACCCAGGGTGCCCGTGTCATCGACTCGACACCCCCGGCAATCACCAGTTGTGCATCCCCCGTCTCGATTGCCCGAGACCCCTGAACAACAGCTTCCAGGCCGGACGCACAGAGCCTGTTCACTGTGACGCCCGGCACAGATGTCGGGTAGTCGGCAAGAAGGAGCGCCATTCGCGCGACATTTCGGTTATCCTCGCCGGCCTGGTTCGCATCCCCGATGATGACATCGTCAATATCCGCAAGGTCCAGGCCGGGGTGACGGGAGGGTAGGTGAGCGAGAAGCCCCGCGAGGAGGTCGTCTGGTCGCACCCCAGCCAACCCCTTCCCCAAACGGCCGAAGGGAGTGCGGAACGCGTCGAAAATATATGTACTCATAGGGCGTCCTTATCCATGCACCGGCAGGCCGATTATCTCGGTGAGGCTGGCCGCCGTGTGTCCGTTGAAGGCTTCAACAAGGTTTAATTGACCAGCACTCAAGTCAAAGATGGCGTGGTCGGTGTATACCCGGGACACACAACCCAATCCAGTCAATGGGTAGGTGCAGGAGTCGACGATTTTTGACTCTCCCTCTTTGGTAAAAAGTTCCATCATGACCCATACGCTTTTTGCGCCGATGGCCAAGTCCATTGCTCCGCCGACGGCAGGGATAGCGTCCGGACTGGTGGTGAGCCAGTTCGCTAGGTCACCATTGGTGGCCACCTGGTAGGCACCCAACACGCACACGTCAAGGTGTCCGCCTCGCATCATGGCAAATGACTCTGCGTGGTTGAAGTAGGAAGCGCCGGGAAGTTCCGTCACCGGTGTCTTTCCTGCATTGACCAAGTCGGTATCGATGCTTTCACCGACGGCTTCTGGCCCCATGCCTAACATGCCGTTTTCGGTGTGAAGAACAACGTGGTGGTCGGCGTCAAGATAGTTGGAAATTTTTGTCGGCAATCCGATGCCGAGGTTCACCACAGCGCCCCGGGGAATATCCGCCGCAGCGCGCTGAGCCAATTCATCTCGAGTGGGCAGAGCCATCAGTTTATTCCTTCCGGGACAACAACACGATCAACATAAATTCCGGGGGTCACGACCGACTCAGGGTCGAGGTCGCCGACGTCTACCACTTTCTTGACTTGAACGATGCTGGTGGTGGCAGCGGTCACCATGATGGGGCCAAAGTTTCTGCTGGTTTTGCGGTACACCAAGTTTCCCCAGGTGTCGGCGGTGTGCGCGGAGACCAGGGCTACGTCAGCGTAAATGGCCTCCTGCAGGACGGTATTCACACCGTTAAATGTGCGCGTCTCTTTCCCCTCCGCGAGGATTGTTCCAAAGGAAGTTGGGGTGTAGAAAGCGGGGATGCCTGCGCCAGCCGCTCGAATCCTCTCGGCAAGATTTCCTTGGGGAACCAGTTCGAGCTCGATTTTTCCCGCGTGGTACAGCTCGTCAAAAACCCACGAGTCCACTTGCCGAGGAAACGAGCACACTACTTTGCGAACGCGTCCGTGTTTGAGGAGTGCGGCAAGACCCGTGTCTCCGTTTCCTGCGTTATTACTCACGATGACGAGATCTGTCGCTCCGTGGTCGAGAAGTCCTTCAATGAGGTGTCGGGGTTGCCCAGCGAGGCCAAAACCGCCCACCATGACGCAGGCGCCATCCGAGATACCGGTAAGGGCGTCGGAAACAGAGTCGACAAGTTTGCTGATCACTCCGCAATCGTACCAGAAAGTACATTTAATGAACTAATGCCCAATATACGTAATTAAGTAAGTCGGGCGAGCGGCGCGCAAACAAGGAGAACAACGCCCATCACCACCGCCATCGCCGAAAAAGACCCCATCCCGGTCGCGACAATTGACCCCACGGCAGGCGACAAAGCTAAGCCAATACTCAGTGGCGCTTGAAAAAAACCATTGATAGAGCCGTAATGCTTTGATCCCCATCGCGACGACACCGCGCTTGCCTGAATGAGAGTGTGTACGCCGCGAAGCGCCCCCACGACAACTCCCACTGTTACTAACCACCACATCACCCCCGGAGCCAGAGCAAACACGCCAACTCCAACCCCTGCACTCAGCGAAAAACCCGCCAACACGGCACGCGGATAGCGAAAAATATCCACCGCCAGAAAAGCGATGCGTCCAAAAACTTGGCCAAACCCAATCGCGGCAAACACCCATGCCGACTGGACGTCATTGAGACCTTTTTCCATCCCAATGGGGATGGCCAGGAAGGTGGCGCTAAAAATTGCCACCGTTGTCACCAGCATCGCCAACTCCAGCCACCAGAATCGGGGTTGGCGCAACGCCGCGACTACGCCCACCGATTCCTCCGGCAACACCACCGCCCCCGAGCTGTGCGGTGGGATTTTCAAACCCCACCACAGGACAACGGCGAGGAGGACCATGAGCCCACCAAAAAGGACAAAAACCTCTCTCCAACCAAGAAGTCTGAGCAACCACACCACCAAGGGAGCAAAAATCGTCGACGACAGTCCCCCCGCGATGGTGATGACGGTAAGGGCCATCTGCCTCCGCCGACGATAAGTTTTTGTCACCACGGTAAAAGCCGCTTGGTACAACAAGGCAGACTGGCTCACGCCCACCATGACCAAGGCCATTGTGAACCACAACAGCCCAGACGACAACGCAAGACTCACACATCCAATGGCGCCCACCACAGCGCCGATAGCCATCACCCAGCGCGGAGAAAACCTGTCGAGTAATCGACCAACACCTATCCCTGCTACCGCAGCGACTGTCAAACTCACTGATAGCAGAGCTGTTGCGAACCCCACTGCCCAGTTGTTGTCGCCGGCAATAGCACCAATCGCCACCAGCGGAGAATAGAACAACACTCCCCAGCCGACCAGCTGGCCGAGCGACAACACAGTCAACTGGCGGACCCACCCACCATCTCGACTGAAGCGGCCCACGTCGGTCACTCTAGGACAGTAGCTTCTTCAGAGCCATCAACTGGCGATCACGCCACGCGACCCGTTCATCCCACCTCTCTAGAGGTAAGAGCTCGCGTCTCTGCGCTTCAACAGCAGCCACAAGATCCTCTGTCCACGGGTCAGATTGACCCCGTTCAGCACCCATTCGCTCATATGCTGGACCCATCTTGTGAGCGTGCGAGCCGATACCACCGCGCGTATTGAGGTCGGAGGTCTCAAATGGGCCGATGAATGCCCATCGGCGGCCTAAACCGCTGCGCATCACCTCGTCCAAATCATCGACGCTGATTACTCCGTCGCGCACCAAGCAATAGGCCTCGCGGAGAACAGCGCCCTGCAGCCGGTTGAATACAAAACCTTCTACTTCTTTTGCAATTCGAACTGGCTTCAATCCCGACTCTCGGTAAATGTTCATAGCCCGCGCGACCGTTTCCTCAGAGGTAAAAGCGGAGGGAACAATTTCTATAACGGGAATGAGATACGGAGGATTTCCCGGATGCGCAATGAGAACTCGATCTCTTGCCGGCGTTGCTGTCGCAAATTCGCTGGAGACAATTGCCGATGACGAGCTCGCCAACACGGCGTTCGGTTGTGAATAGGCCCCCACCTGTTGAAAGATTGCTCGCTTGACTTCCACATTTTCTGGAACACACTCTTGGACGAGGTCTGCTCCCTTGAGCGCGTCCAAGAGTATTTCGAAAAAGCCCACACGTTGCATGACCTGACTCACAGGCTCCATCAGCAGTCCTTCTTCACTGAGCAACGTGAACCGTGATTCCATCTCCGCTCGGGCACGACCGTATGCATCCGGAAGTGCATCCCAGAGTCGAACGGTGTAGCCGGCGCTCGCGAAGTGAACGGCGAAGCCGACACCGATGGAGCCCGCTCCCACGATGGTGATTGTCCGTGACATGTGTTTTTTCTCCTACGTCCGAAACGTTCCTGACAAACCTGACCCTGACCTCATCAGTCCCAAGACGATCGGTCACCGTGCCAGGCTCTGCGGAGAATCTCCATCACGGCCTCATGAGTGAGCTCCCGCGGGTTGTTAGCAGTCAACCGAGTGGCCAACAGCGATGCCGAAGCAATGGCCTCAAAATCATCGGGTGACACCCCGAGCTCCTCTAAGGTGAGTGGACAACCGACCGCCTTCAGCAGCTCTTCCACTTTTTCAATAGCTGCGCCGCCGTTTTCCTCATCCGATGCTCCAGCACGAAATACGCCAAGTGCTCGCGCCACCTCGGCAAAGGAAGTGGGATGGGCGGGCAAATTGAATCGCATCACGTAGGGCAACAGAGCGCCCACTCCGAAACCGTGAGGCGTATGCGTCAGGTTTCCAATAGGGGCTTGAATGGCGTGACACGCGGCGGTACCCGCAGTGTTTAGCGCCATACCGCCGCAATACGCAGCAAACATGAGATCAGTGCGGACATCAATGTTCTCTGGCTCGGAAGCGACCCTACCCATCGATGCCGCCATCAGGCGCAAACCCTCGCGGCAATACACATCGGTTAACACGTTCTTGCCCACATACAAGTGGTTCATCATGTCACTGGCAGAAGGATTCTTTGATCGATCTGTCGCGTTCTCGATCAGGTGGGAGAGAGCATCAGCGGCGGTAGCCGCAGTCAAACCAGGTGGGCAGGTAAGCGTGAGCTCGGGGTCAATCACCGCGATGGTTGGGAGGATGTGCCGGCTCCCCACGCCCACCTTCATTGCTTTATCCTCTTCGAACACCACCGCGAAATTCGAAATCTCCGCTCCCGTCCCCGCCGTGGTGGGGACAGTCACAATAGGCAGAGTCGCTCCAGGTACTTGATTTTCCCCGTAATACTCACGAATGTCCTCCGGGTGGGAAAGCATCAGGCTCGCCGCTTTCGCCATGTCCAGGCAACTGCCGCCGCCCAAACCAATGACAGCCTCAATTCCGCGGCCCCTGAACTCCTCTGCCAGACGCATAATGTTGCTCCGCGGCAAATCAGGCAGCGTTTGCGAAAAAACATGAACAGCGACTCCTGCCAAGCCAAGCTGGTCAATCAAATCGCGGCATTCGCTCGTCCCCACCATCCGCTCGTCGGTGCACAAGAGGACACTGGTCCCGAGGCTGGCGACTAGAGGCGCAATCATTCGCCGCTGCCCCGGACCAAAAATCACCTCCCGGGGTTGACGCAGAACACCAAGACCTGACACGTTCAACACCTCAGACATTTCTAACCCTCCAACCCGACGGTTTCGTTGATGGTGAGCGCAATATATTTGCGTTCCAAGAACTCGTAGACTCCGTCATGACCGCCCTCGCGACCTAAACCGGATTCTTTGATTCCGCCGAAGGGGGCAGCCGGGTCAGCCATGATCCCCCGGTTCACCCCCACCATCCCGAAATCGAGACGCTCAGAAACGGTGACCGCTCGGGACAGGTCAGCGGTGAACACATATGCGGATAAACCGTAATTCGTGTCATTTGCGTACCGGAGAGCCTCTTCAACACTGTCAACGGTGTACAGAGCGGCGATTGGTGCGAACAATTCGTCGTTACAGAACGCGTGGTCGAGCTGATCGAACCGAAAAATGGTGGGTTCAAAGAAGAACCCTTCACGGTCAATCACTGACCCTCCATGAAGGAGGGTCCCGCCAGCACCCGAAAACGACTCAACGAGTCCCCCGACACGGTCGAGCTGCCGTTTTGTGATGATGGGGCCGACCGACACGTCCGGGTCGAAACCATCTCCTACTTTGAGCTTTTTTGTCTCGGCGATGAACTTCTCGGTGAATTCTTCTGCGATCGCACGGTGAAGAATGATGCGGTTTGCGGCAACGCAGGCTTGGCCAGCGTTGCGGAATTTACACACCACCGCCTCTCTGACTGCCAAGTCAACATCGGCGTCATCCAGGACAATGAATGGCCCATCGCCTCCGAGCTCCATCGAGGGGTTGATGATGTAATCGGCGGCTTGTTTCAGCAGCTGGGTGCCCACCGGGCTTGATCCGGTGAAGCTCACCTTTTTCAGCCGCGAATCAGACATGATGGCTTGCGAAAATTCTGCCGAGTTGCTGGTGTGGACGAGATTCACTACCCCAGCCGGAAATCCTGCTTGAGCAAGAGTGTCCACGAACAGGGCAGCGGTCAGCGGAGTCTCCTTCGCTGACTTCATGACAACTGTGCAGCCAGCGGCCAGAGCTGCCCCGGCTTTTCGTGCAGCCATGAGGAGGGGGAAATTCCACGGCGTGACGAGGAAGCTGGGCCCAACAGGCTGGTGCGTTTCGATAACGCGGTAGCCTCCTGGCGACCCGTGCTGGTAGGTGCCATGCAGGTGCGCTATCTGTTCTGCGTACCACAGGAAGAACCCAGCCGAGAGGGCAAACTCGCCCGCCGCTTCGGACCTCGGCTTACCGCTTTCGGTGGTCATGACATCCGCGAACTCGTCTTTCCTCGCCATGAGCATGCCGTGTGCCTTGTGGAAGAGGTCTGCCCTCATACGAGGGGCCCAGTGTCTCCACATATCACTGGCGTTGTTGGCGGCGGTCAAGGCGGTCAAGGCCTCCGCTGCCCCACCGTCGCTGACCTCTGCAAACTGTTCCCCTGTTGCAGGGTTTGTCACTGGAATCGTCTGCTCAGACCCCCACCATGACCCGTCAATGTAGAGGCCAGTCGGAATACTGCGCCCGGCGACATGGGCTGTTCCTGGGGTGTTGTTCAGTGGTGCCATGAGTGTACTCCTCCTAGGGGATTCTGTAATCAGCGGTCGAAAAAGAGACAGGTAACAACTCCGTATCAGTTGACAAGGGAGTCTGGTGAAGGCTCTCCCCTGCATGGTCAACTAACGAAGGGCGGCGGGAATGGACCCGGCGCGGCTTTGTCAGGTCGGGCCAATTTCGGCGAGACTTCCGGGGTGTAGTATGAGGAAATCCTTCAATGGCGAAAGGAGGCAGTGCGTGGACAAACCCTTTAACGATGACCGGACGAGCAAACTCCGGGAAGCGTTTTTTAGCTCCGACCTGGGCATGAGTGCGCCAGGACCCGACCTTCTTGATTCGTGGAAACGGTCCCAGGATGCCCTCGGCAGTCCGGACAAAGTGCCCACCGTTCCGAACGTCGCCGAAGAGCTGCTCGACGAGCACCTGCTGGAGCTGTTTGCCCCCCTGATGAACCGTTTTGCCGAGAGTGTCGAAGGCACCGGTTTGGCTCTTCTCCTCTCTGACTCTCGCGGCCAGATTCTTCAACGCTGGTTCGAGGACAGAAGCGCAGAAGCCCATTTGGACCGTGTCGGCACCGTTCGCGGAGCTGTTTTGGCTGAGAACGTCGTGGGAACAAATGGTGTCGGAACCGTGATCGAACTGGGCCGACCCGTCCAAATTAGTGGCGCCCAACACTTCGCCGAGTTTTACCAAGACGCCATCTGTACCGGAGCCCCGATCAATCACCCCATTAGTGGGAACCTGCTGGCTGTGGTGACTATCTCCTGCGATTTGACTCCCGGCGCTGAATATCTTGTTCCCCTCCTGCGCTCCATGACGCGAGACATGCACGAACACCTGATGAACATGGAAAGTCCTGACGCCAGAGAGATGTTGAAGGTGTACATGTCCCTGGCGAGAAATAGTCAAACCCCCATCATGGGGTTCGGCGCCGAAGGAACCATGCTCCAAAACACTGGCGCCAGACAACTCGCCCCGGAAGATGTTGCGATGCTTCGCGACATGCCCACTGCAGACACACATTCGTCTCAGGTGGTCGAGTTGAGCCACGGCCCCACTCGAGTGGCGTTCCACACGGTGGGCGAGAAGAACCGCGTGGTGAGAATCGAAGGCTCGGGCAATGACCGCAGCGTGACGCCCTTTAGTTTGCCAAAAAGCCCGGGTCGGCTTGTCGGCCGCACCCCAGAATGGCTCGCAACGGTGAACCAAGTCAGCAAATTGAGGTCGTCGGAGGCCCCGCTGATTTTGGCTGGCGAATTTGGAACGGGAAAGTCGTCGCTGGCGATTAATGCGCCGTTCCAGTTGGGAGAGTCCCATGCCGCGTTTGCGGTCGTGGAGGCGGCTGAGTTCAACGTTATCGGTGGTCGGGAATGGTTCAGCAAAGTAGGTCGCGTCCTCGATTCCGGCCGCCCCACGCTTTTCCGAGGCATTGAGGCTTTGGACGCCAGCGGTCTCGATGGGTTGCGCATTGTCCTCGCCGGGCGCAGTGGGCGCGACGTAGTGATGACATACACCACTGACAACTCGGAAGATGTTGAAAAACTGGAGTTGCATTTCGACGCCAATAGCGTGTGGGTTCCGGCGCTGAGGGAACGCATTGGAGACTTGCCGGAGTTGTGGAATGAGTTCGTTGCGCGGCTGACTCCCCCCGCCACCCTCGAACCCAGTCAACAGGCGCTTCATATGCTGAGCGCCTATGACTGGCCGGGCAACATTCGCGAGCTGTCGCGTCTGATCAGACGTTTCGCCTCGTCGACCACTGGAGGTGTGGTGACTCAGAAGGACTTGCCCGCCACCATGCAGACAGGGAAGAACCTGTCGATGATTGAGCGGGTAGAAATTGAAGCCATTAGAAAAGCGCTCGATGAAGCAAAAGGCAACCGCTCGAAAGCATCCGAAATCCTTGGCGTCTCCCGCGCCACGGTGTATCGCAAAATCAAGGCCTATCGCCTGGATTAGGGTGCTTCTCACGGTTTTCCTCACAACTATTGGACGAGTGGACGAATCTCCAAAAGAGGGATCCCCAAGCGGGTCCCTCTTTTGGATCCCGCGCTAGCCGGAGCGTTTTTCTCTCAACCACTGAGACACCATAGGCACGACAGCCCTCATCAGCACGACCGTGATTAGCACCACCGCTTGGGCCACGAGCTGAAGCGGCGCCGGCAAGCCGACCGCCCGCATCAACTGGCCCAATTGCGTAAGAAACAGGGCAGCAATTCCGGAGGAAACCATTGCCGCGCGCCCACCACCAATCGCAGTACCGCCGAGTACTGCAGCAGCCACAGTAGCCAGGAGATAGCTGTCTGCGTAAAACAATGGTGGCGTCGTCACATAGCCTGCGTAGAGCACGGCGGCTAGACCATAGGCCATCCCGGCCCCCGCGTAGGCGAGCGTCCGATAAAGATTCGTTCGAACGCCCATCGCACGGGCCGCGTCTTCGCTAATTCCCACGGCCGTCAACCGTCGCCCAACGATGGTTCTTTGGACGATAATGCCGGCGACAACAGCAATCACCGCGGCAATTACGACGGCGTTTGGAATGGCAAACACGCCGGGAATATCGAAAGCTTTCCCTTTTGCGAAATCAGCCAAAGTTCCGGGAGCGCCAGCGGGAATACCGTCAGCCAGCCAAAACACAACTCCCAACAACACTGCATTCATCCCCAAAGTAACGACCAGGGACATCACCCGAAACTGGGTCACGATAATGCCGTTAATGAGGCCCGCGACTCCGGGCAGAATGATGGCTGCAGCAATTGCCCACCCAGTACTCCAGCCATACCACTGGAAGAGTCCCGTAGCCAAAGCCGCACCGAAAGCCATCATTCCAGGGACCGACAAATCAAGACCACCTTGCTGAATGACCAGCGTTTGCCCAATTGACGCGATGGCTAGGACCGCCGCGAAGGGCAACATCCCCACCACTGACGCATAACTCAGGCTCCCCGGTGCGAAGACTGGGCTCAGGATAAAGAGCAACGCTGTTGCCATCCAGATCGTCCCCGACCCCCCACCGAGGAGTCGCTTCCAGAACGGGTCTGTTTTCATATCAATAGTTGCTTGCGACATCGCGTTATCTCCTCACTCGGCGCAATTGCGCATACAAAACGGCGGCAAGAATGGTGATCAAGCCGGGTAGTAAGTAACCCCATGCACCAGAGAGGCCGAGGAATGCTGGCGCCCCCAGAAGCTGGGCCACGAGAAGGCCGGCGACAACGATGCCGATGAATGACCCTCGCCCGCCAAAGATGCTCGCTCCCGCCAACACCAGGACAGTGACAGACGCAAGCGTAAAGGAAAGCCCCGGTCGGCCGTCACCGACACCGATCTGACTCATCAAAATGATCGATGCGGGAAGTAACAACAGTGAGGTCAGCATGTATGAACCGAGCTGGACGCGGTTGGTGTTGATCCCCAGCCGTTGTGCGGCGTCTTTTCTGGACCCCACTGCGCGAAGCTCCACACCCCACCGGGTGCTGCGCAACGCCCACTCCATGAACAACACCAAAACGATGGCGAACACCGCCGACACGGGAACCCAGCCACCTAGTTTGTCCAACACGAACCCTGTCATCGATGAGTTGAACAATCCTCCGGGTGTGGAACGAATTTGGAACAAAGTTCCCTGCAAACCCAAAGCGACCGCCAACGTAACAACGACGGGACTGAGGGCAAACTTCGTCACCAAATACCCGTTCAGAATTCCCACGAGGAAGGAGGCCAGTAACAGCAGTGCCACGCCGACAATCGGGTTTCCGCCGTCGATGATGAAGAATGAGGCGATAACCACCAGGAAGCTCATCATCGGCCCAACGGTCAAGTCAAAGCCAGAACCCATCACGACAACCTGCTGGGCAGCTCCCACCAGGATGAGCATCGATGCCGTTACGAGCAAGTTAGAAATGTTGAACGAGGAATAGTAGGCCGGGTTAATTGACCCCACAATGAGGGCGAGCCCGACGATAATCAAACCGAGCACAGCCGCAGGTGAGTGATCACCGCTCAACCACGACTTGAAACGCGAAGCCCTCGTCCTGTCGAGCTCTTTCCGCTGCCGAACTGATGTAGAGGTGAGGGCTGCAGTGGCGATGGCCTCTTCGGAGACATCCCCACCTTCGAGCTCCTTCACGACTTGGCCCCGCGACATGATCAACACTCGATCGCACAGCCCTTCCAACTCCACTCCGTCGGAAGACAAAATCACCACAGCAGCGCCGTTGTCTGCCGCTTCTCGAAGAATCTGGTAGATATCCACTCGAGCACCAGCGTCAACACCCTGGGTGGGTTCTTCCGCGACTAAGACGGTGGGGTTGGCAAGTGTTGTTCGCGCGAGAACCACTTTTTGCTGGTTACCCCCAGATAGCGACTGGACAGCGGTCCTGGACGACGGTGTCTTGATGGATTGACGCTCAATCTGTTCGTGAGCAATCTTTCTGGTTGCGCTTTCACTGATGAGCCCGGATGGCGCCACTTTATTGAGGGTCTTCATCACAATGTTTTCCCCGACCGACATCGGCATGAGAAGTCCTTCACCGTGACGATCCGAGGGCACATAAACGACACCAGCGTTAGCCAGAGCGGGCGCACTTCCCAGTTTTGCCCTCTTCCCGCTAATGGTGACCTCGCCGGTGGCAGGCTCAATCCCTACAAGCGCTCGAACAAGCTCTTCCTGCCCGTTTCCTTGGACTCCCGCGATTCCAACCATTTCACCAGCGCGAACGCTGAAACTGATGTCGGAAAAGTGGGAACCTGTCAGACCATTAATCACGAGTACTTCAGCGTCTCCGATAGCTCCAGAGACAGAGCCCTTTTCAGGGAAAACGGTGTCGAGAGCTCGGCCAACCACCAACTCAATGATTTGGTGCTCGCTCACGTCAGCAGCCTCGAATGTTCCTCTCACTTTCCCGTCACGAAGGACAGTGATGCGGTCCGAGATTGCTTTTACTTCGGGGATTCGGTGTGAGATGTAAACGACTGCCGCCTGACCCGCGACGACTTCCCTCACCCGCCGAAAAAGGCGTTCCACTTCGTCCTTATTGAGGTGCTCAGTCGGTTCGTCCAAAATCAACACGTTGGGCTTCAAGGCCAGTGCCTTCACAATTTCGACGACGAAACGTTGCTCAACTGAGAGTGTCGAGACGCGGGCCCTGGCATCAATAGTCATTTGCCACGGTTCTAAATGTTCCTGAGCCCAGACAACTGCGTCTTTGAGGCCGCGCCTCGTTGTCTGTCCCACTCCAATTGCCATGTTCTCTGCCACCGTCAGATCGGGAAGCAGGGCAGGATTTTGGCGAACAATCGCTAGCCCTAACTCTCTGGCAAGGTCAGGGGAAGCCTCAGAGAGAGGCTTCCCACTGATCTCGACAGTTCCTTCGTCCTGAGCTAATGCTCCGGATGCGACAGCCATCAGGGTTGATTTTCCTGCCCCGTTTTCTCCGACAAGCGCATGGATTTCGCCGGCGCGCACCTCAAGGCTCACATCTTCGAGAGCTTTCACTCCAGGAAAGCTCCGTGAAATACTTGAGAGCCGGAGTGCGACACTCCCCTCCTCAATGGACATCTCGGGAGTAATCGACACAATTGTTGTTCGACCGGTGACGGGTTGAGACATGGAAAACCTTTCTTTATGGCAGGGGTTGCTACTGAGCCAGGTAGCCACCATCGATGACAAGTTCGGAACCAGTCATGAAACTTGATTCATCACTGGCGAGGAAGACTGCGCCCCACGCAATTTCATCGGGGGTACCGGCGCGACCCATGGGAGTCATTCCCACCACAAACTTGTTCACATCCGGGTCTTGAGCGTCAGTCAGCGGAGTGGCGATGAATCCCGGGTGGAGGGAGTTGACACGAACTCCCGTCGTCGCCCACGTAATGGCAGCGTTTTTGGACATGTTCCTCACCGCGCCTTTCGTGGCGTGGTAGGCGTGAGCTCCCCCAACAGCAGCATTTCCCCAAATGGAGGAGATGTTGATGATGGAACCAGATCCTTGGGCGAGCATGGGGCCCGATACTTCTCTCATACCGAGGAAAACCCCTGTCTGATTTACTCCAACGACCTTCTCCCAGTCGGCAAGACTGAGGTCCTGGAGCGGTTCGTAGGCGATGATGCCTGCGTTATTTACCAGGGCGTCGATGCGACCGTGACGGTCCATGACGTGGGCGACGAGGGATTTCCAGCCTTCTTCTTCCGCGACGTTTTGCTGAACAAACTCGATCGAGCCGGGGAAGGTATGGCCGGGAGACTGGCTTGTCGCGACAACTATCGCTCCCTCTTTGTCAAACATTTCGGCAATCGCCCGTCCGATACCCCGACCGGCTCCGGTGACGATTGCTACTTTGCCTTCGAGACGCTTCATTGCTTTCTCCTTATAACTATGTGAGGTCTGTGCCGAGTGACACAGTGCGCTATGTCTAGCACCAGAAAGCGCACTGGTGTCCGCTGTTCAGAAACGGCCCCCTCGGCGGGAGGGACGGTGGTTGGGGTTCCCGTCGAGAACCCCAACCACCGCGTCTAGCTCACTGCGACTTACTGTCCAAAGAGCGCTTTCAGCTGGTCAACACTCAGACCAGATGAAATGATCGCGTCGTTCGGCAGGTCAGGCTCACAGACGGGCTGCTTGTTTGGGTCTGTCGAGTCCTCGATGATTTCGAGGTTGTACGTCGACGGCTCCGTGTTAGGCAGGCCATTGACCGCGGCCAAACCCTTGTGGAGTGCCGGGGCAGAGACCCAGTTCCGCGAGGACATGGTGGCAACCTGGTAGTTCGGCTGCGTGTCCTTGTACTGGTACCAGAGGCAAGCGAACTCGTTTGAGTCGTTTGCTGACCATGGCGGCAGTGCAACACCGGCGTCGAGGAATGCCTCGATTCCGCCAACAGAACCTCCACCGTAGTCGGCGACGATTCCATCAATTTGGCCGAACTGAGTCAGAAGACCAGCAACAACCTGCTTGGTCAAACCGGGCTCCCAGCCGGTGTCCACAAATGTGTCACCGAGCTGTTCGTTCAGGAAGGTGATGTTGGGGTTTTCCGCCACTGCCCGCTTTGCGCCGTTGTACACAGCGGTTGAGTAGGGGTTACCCGCCTGACCGCCGAGCATCACCAGGTTGCCTTCGCCACCCATCTGCTCAATGGTCCACAGCGCGAGTCCGTAACCGTAGGTGTCGACGTTCTCTGACACACAGTCAACGTAGTCGACGCCGGGCTCGCCACCGGGGCAAGCAATGATCGGCACGAATGCTACGCCAGCTTCTGTTGCGGCACGAATCGTGGGCAGCAGGGCCTCACCAGCATCGGTGAAGGACACAATGACATTCACACCCTGAGCGACCATCGAGTTGATGTCTGAGATGGCTTTCTGGGTATCGGCCTGAGCGTCGGTGTAGAGGATTTCGGTGATGTTGTCGCACTTGGCAGCCTCAGCCTCGAAAATTGCCCGCGTCGTGGCACGCCACGAGTTACCACCGAATCCGTCAGCGAAACCAACCTTGAGGGGCTGGTCGCCACAGAACTCGCTAATGTCCAAGATGTCGCCTTGAACACCGACGATGCCGACGGGAATCAGTGATTCCGCCGACGTGCCCTGGTCGCCGCCCTCGCTCGGAGTGGAGGTTTCGCCGGTTGACCCGGAGTCCGCTGCACATCCAGCAAGAACGAGAGAGCCAGAGGTAAACATCGCTGCGACAAACAGCTTCGTTTTGCTTGACATGTAATCTCGCTTTCGTTTTGTGGGTTACGCCACCTCGCAGAATTCTCGAGGTTGCGGCTCCGTCCCGATCCGCGAGTCACATTCGTCCCCGCATTGAGTGCGGGGCGGTCACCGTTGACCACAACTCAGTCTTCGATGACTAAAACTTCTCTCGCGCCCAGGGTTCTCGTTTGGACTTGAAACGGTGGAGCACCCCGTCCCAAGGCACCGAGATTGCCTCGGTAACCCAATAATGAGGCGTCTGAATAGGCCGAATTGACTCACGTTGCGAAACAACTGACTCATTTTGAGACGACGCTTCCGAAGACGTCGATGAGGGTACACGCTAGAAATCGTTGGGCCTCTAGGCCCCCTCTGGGAGGCTGTCGAGATAGCCGCAGAGGGCGATCTTGATAAGAGAAACGACCACCGTTAGTCGACAAAGGAGTTGCATATGGCTGCACCACAACCCACCGATTTGCTCGGGGAAGTCTACAAACACTGGATTGATGAGCTGGGGAAACTTGGTGACACCCCGCTGTCCACCGAACTCTTGCGCCTCATCTTCGATGACTGGCAGCGCGTCACCGCAGAACCCACAGATGTCACATACGAACACACCGACATTGGTGGCGTTCCTGGCATCGTCGTCTCTCCTGCCGGCGCGGATATGTCCCAGATGCTGATTTTGATGCACGGCGGTGGTTTCGCCCTCGGCTCGTCAGCTAGCCATCGTAAGCTCGCTGGCCACATTGCTAAAGCAATGGGCGTGGGCTGTTTTGTGGCGGACTTCCGCAGGGCTCCGGAGCACAAGTTCCCTGCTCAAATCCACGATGGCGTTGCCATCTATGAAGCTCTGATCGCTCAAGGTCTCAAGCCCGAAGACATCACCCCCATTGGTGATTCAGCTGGCGGAAATTTAGCGATCAGCATGGTTTTCGAAATGAAGAACCGAGGGTTGCCCCTCCCCACTCAAGTCATCACCATGTCGCCGTGGCTGAACATGGAAAACAACGGAGTGACGATCGAGACCAACAACGACACCGACTTTCTCATTACGCGAGAAGGCCTCCAGGGCAACATCGACCGGTATATCGAAGGGGCTACTTCACCCACCGACCCGATGGCCAACCCTCTGTATCAGGACTTCACTGGCTTCCCCCGGCTCTATATCAATGCCGGAGACATCGAGTCACTATTCGATGACAGTGTTCGGCTCAACGAAATGGCGGAAAAAGCCGGCGTTGATGTGACGTTTTCCGTTGGGGTGGGAATGCAGCACGTGTTCCCGTTCCTCGCCGGACGTCACCCCCGAGCAGACGAAGAAATCCAAGCAATGGCTGCCTGGTATCACGAGGGCCGCAAAAAATAACCCGAACGTCCCGAGGGTGAACCCTCACTCTCGGGGAGCACTAAGCGAAAAGGAAGAGAAATGGACAAAAACACCGATTACGACGCACTCGTCATCGGCGCCGGATTTTCCGGGATCGCCACACTTCACTATTTCCGTGAAGCCGGCTTCTCCACAGTGGTAGTGGACAAAGAAGCTGAAGTAGGGGGAACTTGGTGGGTCAACAGGTACCCCGGTGTTCGCACCGACTCCGAGTACCCCTACTACTCGTTCTCCTTCTCGAAGGAGGTCCGCGAGGAGTGGAACTGGAGTGAACGGTACCCAACAGGCAAAGAGGTACTCGAATACTTGAAATTCGTGGTGGACCGCCTCGACATGCGCAAGCACATGATGTTCAACACCAAGGTGGAGAAAGCTGTCTACAACGAGAGTGACAAAGTCTGGGAGGTCACCCTCAGCACGGGCAAGACTCTCCGTGTCAGCTACCTGGTGTCGGGCATGGGTGTTCTCTCGAAGCCCATTTGGCCAGATATTCCTGGCCGAGAAACCTTCAAGGGAACCCTTCTCCACACTGCCATGTGGCCCTCTGAGGGCTTTGACTTGGCGGGTAAACGAGTTGGCTTGATTGGTTTGGGTTCGTCTGGACTTCAGATTACGCCAACCATTGCCCCCGTTGTTGACCACCTCACTGTCTTCCAGCGCACGCCCAACTTTGTGGTGGACGCCACGCTGTCGAAGACAACTCCGGAAGAACTCGCCCACGTCAAGGAGACCTACGACGAGATTTGGGAACGTGCCGCCGCCCACCCGTTTGGTGTCGACATGGTGCCTGCCCAGTACTCCGCCAAAGAGGTCAGTGAAGAGGAACGCGACCGTATCTTCGAAAGCAAATGGAAAGCCGGTGGCTTCCACTTCGCCAATGAATGCTTCAACGACCTGGCAACTGACCACGAGTCTGCTGAGCTGGCCTCGGAGTTCATTCGAAAGAAAATCCGTGAAACCGTCACAGACCCCGAAACCGCTGAACTGCTGTGTCCTAAAGACTATTCATTCAACGGCAAACGCGTGCCGACAGTCGCTGGTTACTACGACACCTACAACCGTCCGAACGTGAAGCTTGTCGACGTCAAATCCACGCCCATTACGGAATTCACCGAAAAGGGTGTTCGTGTCGGAGACACCGAATATGAACTAGATGTCATCATCTGCGCGACCGGTTTCGATGCGATGACCGGAAACCTGACCAAGCTTGACATTGTCGGGCGAGGTGGCAAGGTGCTTCGTGAGAAGTTTGCGGAGGGGTTGATCGGCGGAAACTTGGGTATTTCCTACAACGGATTCCCCAATTTCCTCGTTGCACTGGGCCCACAGACTCCGTATTCGAACCTGCCGGTTCCGATCCAGTTGGGTGCTCAGTGGATGGCTGAAGCCCTCTCGTATGCCCGCGATAACGGCATCGATGAGCTCGAGGCCACCACTGAATCAGAACAGTGGTGGGCGGAGGAAGTCGATCGAGCAGGCAAGTCGACGGTGATGTTCGAGCAGGGAAAGAAGGCGAAAGCCTGGTTCCTCGGTGACAACGTCCCCGGTAAGCCGCAACAGTTCCAGGTGTATATGGGTGGTGGTCAGGTCTACCAGGACTTCTGCCGTCAAGCCAAAGAAGACAATTACCGCTCGTTTAGAGCACCGGAGTTGGTCAACGCCTAAGACCAGCACACCCGGGGACCTGCCCAATTCTGTCGGAATTGCGGGTCCCCGGGGTGGGTGTCCACCACCGTCGCTAAGGAGAAGAAAATGGGTCGTCTAGAAAACAAAGTTGCCGTTGTCACGGGCGCAGCCTCTGGCATGGGCCAAGCCACTGCCGAACTATACGCCGCGGAAGGCGCTCATGTAGCGCTCACCGACATTAACGAGGATGCCCTGGCGTCTATTGTGGCGTCCATTACTGCCTCAGGCGGTTCGGCTGAATACCAGGTCATGGATGTTCGCGACGAACAGCAGGTCAAGAAGGCGCTTAGCGCTGTGGGTGATAAACATGGCCGGATCGACATCTTGGTGAACTCGGCCGGGGTTATTGGATCCCCGAATCCCACCCACGAATTGTCTGTCGAAGACTGGGATTACGTCTTTGACGTTGATGTCAAGGGAGTGTTTTTTGCCACCAAGTACGCGCTGCCATACATGATTGCCCAAAAAGCAGGCTCCATCATCAACTACTCATCCATTTACGGTCTGACTGGCAACGACGAGTTCACCGCGTACCACATTGCTAAGGGCGCGGTAACGATGCAAACCAAACAGGATGCTGCCGTCTACGGCAAATACAACATCCGCGTGAACTCTGTCCACCCGAGTACGGTGCTCACACCTCTCGTTCAGGGCATTGTTGACGACTTCCCCGGGGGGCTCGAAGAGTACGAAAAAGTCAACACCCAAATGCAGTCAATTCGTCGAATTGGCCGCCCTGACGATGTTGCTTGGGCCTGTGTGTATTTGGGCTCTGACGAGTCCACCTGGGTCACTGGAGTAAACCTGCCGATTGACGGCGGATTCATGGGAAGGTAACCACAACATGGCACTGACAATTTATGGCAAACCAGAATGCACTGACTGGGCTAGGTCACGCTCACTGCTTGACTCTCACGGCCTTGGCTACGACTTCAAAGACATTATTGCGTCGGAGGGCGATGCCCAAACGGCTCAGGCAATAAGCGGCGGACCCAGCTCCCCGGTCATTGTCTTCACCGACGGAAGTTTTCTCGTCGAACCCAGCGACGAATCTCTCACCGAGGCTCTCAGCCACCACGGCATGATCTAACCCACACCTAACCCCCTGAGGAAGTCCAATGACGTCACTTCTTTTTAGCCCCCTCACCATCCGCGGGGTCACCTTCCGCAACCGCGTGTGGGTCTCCCCCATGTGTCAATACATGTGTCTCGATGAGGACGGCATGCCCAACGACTGGCACCTGGTAAACGCCGGCCAGTATGCGGCAGGCGGTGTTGGCCTGTTCATGGCTGAAGCGAGCGGAGTGAGCCCGGAGGGGCGCATCACGGCTGAATGCGCAGGAATTTGGAATGACGCCCAACGGGACCGATGGAAACGCGTGGTTGACTTCGTGCACTCTCAGGGCGCGATGGCGGGTATGCAGCTTGCCCACGCAGGGAGAAAAGCCTCTGATTACCGGGGATTTACGGCAGAGGCAGGGAAAACGAAGCCCGTATCGGAGGGGGGGTGGATTCCTGTCGGGCCCTCGGCGGTAGCGTGCCCCGGCCTTGATGTCCCCCACGAGCTGGACCACAAGGGTATCAACAAGGTGATCTCTGACTTCCGAGACGCCGCCGTCCGAGCCGTCGAGGCAGGTTTTGATGTCGTTGAGATTCACGCCGCTCACGGCTACCTGTTGCACAACTTCCTCTCCCCGCTAAGTAATCATCGAACAGACGAATATGGCGGATCGCTAGAAAACAGGGCTCGAGTGCTGTTGCAGATCGTCGAGGAGATTCGTTCAGTCATTCCGGACACCACTCCCCTGTTTATCCGCTTCTCCGGGACCGACTGGGTAGACGACGGCGGCTGGACTCCTGAGGAAACTGCTCAGGTTGCCTCGTGGGCGGCCGAGAAAGGGGCCGACTTCTTTGATATTTCGAGCGGTGGACTAATTCGCGACATTTTCATCACCGTCACCCCCGGTTACCAAGTCCCGCTCACCGAGAAAGTAAAAGAACTGGCAGGCGTGCAAGCTGCCGCTGTCGGGAAAATCACGACAGCGGAACAGGCCGAAACAATTCTCCAAGAAGGCAGAGCCGATGCCATTTTCATGGCGAGAGAATTCACCAGAGACCCCCACTGGGTGTTTCGCGCGGCACATATTCTCGGGGAAGACGTCGACTATGTGCCGTTGTCGTTTCGGGCATCAGACTGGTCACTTCGGTGAAGTAACTAAACAACGGTGGTCGTTGGGTCTAACGTCTCCCTGAGCGATATCGAGGGTTGTGGCGGCTGAGTAACACCGCCATCACCACCAGCACGATGGGCTCCACATCAAACTGGAGAACGAGCATCACCAGCTGCTCGACGCGGTATTGGACCATGAACTCATCAGAGAGTCTGGTGATGGCGTTGATTATGGGCAGGTTTGCCCACAGCAACTCCC
>SKHB01000142.1 GCA_007117135.1 Microbacteriaceae bacterium
ACTCTGGGGGGAAATCGGGGCCAATGCCCAGCACGCCTTCTATCAACTCTTGCACCAGGGCACCCAGCCGGTGGCTTCGGACTTTATTATTGCCGCCAGCCGCTACGAAGGCATGAAAAACTCTGCCCATTACGAACAACTGATGATCCAGCATCAACTGAATATCGCCAACTGCCTAGCCCAGTCGCGGGTACTGGCGCTGGGCAATACCGCAGTGGAACCCACCGACAACCCCTTTCGCCACTACCCCGGCAACCAGCCCTCCTCTACCCTGGTACTGGAGCGTCTGGATGCCCGCAGCCTGGGTGCCCTGATCGCTCTCTACGAGCACAAGGTCTATGCCCAGGCCTGCCTCTGGGGCATCAACCCCTTTGATCAGTGGGGCGTGGAGCTGGGTAAACAGGTGGCCAAACAACTGTTGCCTTTACTGAATGCAGGGGCCCGCTCCGTGAGCAATCATGGTAATAACCTGGACTCTTCCACCATCCATCTGGCCCGGTTCATTGAGTCTTGCCGCAGCGACTCGGTGAACAATCATCGCGCTGGAGGTTCGGCATGAAGCTTCTAATCCTGGGTGAAGACCTGGTCGCCTGGACGCTGGGTGCAGCCCTGGCCTCGACGGGTTGCAGTGTGAGGATGACGGCGTGTGAGCTACCGGATGCCGCCAGCGAAGAGGTGGAACCGGACTTGTCGCGCTTACTGGTTCAACAGTTGGAGGCTGGTCGTTTACAGTTGCAATGCGGCCTAACGACCCCAGCGGATCAACCCGCAGATTTATTGATTGATGCGCGAGATTTTGTCTGCCTGGAGACACTCAGGAAAGCCGTCGAGCAAGCGGGCTACCCGCGTCTGGTCGCACTGGTACAGCCGGTTCCCCTGGGTACAACGGATCGTTTACAACAGCAGTTAAATGAAGACTCTGTTCAGCCGCCTCGGGTGGTTTTCTGGCCCAACTTTATTCAGGCCGGTCGCGCCCTGCAAAGCTTCACCCGGGTTGAGCAACTGCTGTTGGGCAGTGCCGACCGCCAGGCAACAGAGCAGATTAAACGTCTTATGCTGCCTTTCAATCGCAGCCAGGAAAGATTCCGGGTGATGACCCCGCGCGAAGCCGAACTGACCAAGGTGGCAATCAATGGCATGTTGGCCACGCGCATCAGTTTTATGAATGAACTGGCACAATTGGCTGAGCGCCAGGGAATCGATATCGAAGCGGTACGCCAGGGCATGGGAGCCGACTCACGCATTGGCTTCCAGTACCTTTACCCTGGCTGCGGTTTTGGTGGCGAAGCTTTTCTGCAAACCCTGGAGCAGTTAAATAGTGAATTGACAAGCAGCAAGGCCGCCCACCAGGGCTTATTGACCAGTGTTCAAGCCATCAACAATCAGCAAAAAGACCTGCTGTTTCAAAAGCTCTGGCGCTTTTACCGCGCGGATTTGGCGGGTAAAAAGGTGGCACTCTGGGGTTGCTCGTTTAAACCCAACACGGCCAGCATCTCCGGCAGCCCGGCAATCCACCTGATTGAGGCGTTGCTGGCACATGAAGTTCAGGTGGTTGCCTATGACCCCCGCGCCCTGCCCGCCCTTAACAAACATTTTCAAGCAGCCGAGGGGTTAACCCTGGCGGTCTCGCCGGAAGCTGCCGCTAAAGGCGCTGATGCCATCCTGGTGGTCACTGAATGGAAAGAGTTCTGGAACCTCGACCTGGCCGGCATTCAATCAACCCTGAACCAGCCGCTGTTGCTGGATGGCCGCAACATCTACGACCCTCAAGCCTTGGCTCGGCAGGGTTGGATCTACTCGGGCGTTGGGCGAGGGCAGGTGGTTTAAGGACAGGAGCCTTTGATGCACGAAGAGAAAACAATTCTTACAAGCTGCACCCGCCTGGCTGAACAGGATGTTCGCATTGATGTGCTCTGGTTGTATGGCTCCAGAGCCAAGGGGACAGCCCGGCCGGACAGCGACTACGATTTTGCCGTGGCTTTTAATCATTTCCCCCAAAATGCCTGGGAGCGACGCTTGCAATCCGAAATGCTGGCGCTGGATTGGAGTGATCAACTGGCACTGCCAGAAGACCACCTATCCGTCGCGGACATCAACCTGGCACCCCTGCCTCTGGCCTTGAATATTGTGCAAAAAGGGCGAGTGCTGGTGGTAAAAAACACACTGCGCCTGGCGCGGGAGGAAAACCGAGTGACCTCCATGTGGGAAATTGACTATCAATATTCTAGGAAAAACTATTCCAGGAAAAAATATGGATAACGCTTACCGCCAAGCCATGCAAGAACAGTTGGCTCAATTGAAAGAAGAGTTACAAGAAATCCGCGGGCTGATTACCCACCAGGGTTATTTATCCACTTTGGCTTATCGTGCCGCAGAGCGCAACTTGCAGCTTCTTGTTGAAGCCTGCATCGGTATTGCCAAGCAGACACTCAAGTCAGAAGGTCTGGAAGTACCGGGCGATGCACGCCAGTCCTTTGCCAAACTCAAAGCTCATGGGCTGGACACGACAGGAATCCCCTGGCCAAAAGTAATTGGTATGCGTAATGCGCTGGTTCACAACTACCTGAATTTGGAGCCAGAACGCATCACTGAAGTGATTGCATCAGGCCAGTACCTGGCACTCTTTGACTTTGCCGCCCTGCGTTTACAGTCCGCTTGAGTGTCGCCTGGCGAACCTTTCGTCTTCTTTTTTGGCAATTGAACCTGTTATCAATTGAACCTGGAGTTTACATGTCTGCAAAACTGCGTAAAGCCATTATCCCTGTTGCGGGTCTGGGCACCCGTTTGCTGCCAATCAGCAAGGCCATTCCCAAGGAGATGGTGCCAGTAGTGGATCGCCCCCTGATTCAGCATGTGGTGGAAGAAGCCCTGGCTGCCGGCTTGAATGAAATCATTCTGGTCACCCGCGCGGGCAAGTCAGCGGTGGAGGATCATTTTGATCGTCATTATGAACTGGAAACCGAACTGGAGAAAAAAGGCAAGACGGCCATTTTAGAGGCTCTTGGAGCCATAGCGCCACCCGAGCTAAAGCTAACCAGTGTACGCCAGGGCCGTGCTTTGGGGCTAGGTCATGCCATCCACTGTGCCGCTCCCTTGCTTCAAGCGGATGAACCCTTTGCCGTTCTGTTGCCCGATGTGCTGGTGAAGCCGCAACCCGGCAGCCAGGCGGTGGATTTGCAGGCCATGGTTGCAGCCTATGAAAAGCAGCAGATAAGCCAAATCATGGTGGAAGAAGTACCCCTGGAGCGGGTTGATCAGTATGGCATTGTCGATTGCCAGGGGGTTGCCTTGGCTGCAGGTGAATCTGCACCCCTGGTGTCGCTGGTCGAAAAGCCTTCACCACAACAGGCGCCCAGCCGCTTGTCGGTGATTGGCCGTTATCTTCTGCCTGGTGAGATTATGCCGATTCTGGGGCGCACCCGGCCTGGCGCTGGCAACGAAATTCAGTTGACCGATGCCATTGCCGAGCTAATCACCCAAGGGCAGGCAGTTGCTGCCTGGCGCATGCAGGGCCGCACCTTTGACTGCGGCCATGTCCAAGGCTGGTTACAAGCGAACCAGCGACTGGGGCAGGAAGCAGGGCTGCTCTGACGCTTTAGGGAGCCTCTGGTTAAATCAAATCAGTTCAGCTCCAGCACCTCCTGCATGGAATAGAGACCTGCAGGCTTGCCAGCGAGCCACTTGCTCGCTCGCACCGCGCCCTTGGCAAAGGTCATGCGGCTGGATGCCTTGTGGGTAATTTCCACCCGCTCGCCTTCGGTGCCGAAAACCACGGTATGATCACCCACGACATCACCCACGCGCATCGTGGCAAAGCCGATGGTTTTTGGATCGCGTGCGCCGGTATGCCCTTCACGCCCATAGACCGCCACTTCTTTCAAATTACGCCCCAGCGCCCTGGCCACGGCTTCTCCCATACCCAGAGCCGTGCCCGAGGGGGCATCCACCTTATGGCGATGATGGGCTTCGACGATTTCCACATCATAGTCATCACCCAGAGCAGCAGCAGCCATTTCCAGTAGTTTGAAACAGAGGTTCACACCCACGCTCATATTGGGTGCGAAAACAATTGGAGTCTTTTCACCCGCAGCAGCCAGCAGGGCTTTCTGTTCATCGTTCAGGCCGGTGGTGCCAACGATCAGTTGCTTGCCTTTTGCGGCACAAAGTTCGGCATTGGCCAGGGTGGTTTCAATGGTAGTGAAGTCAATCAGCACATCAAAGGCATCCAGAGCTTCTTCAACACTGCCCGATGTGGTCACACCCAGTTTGCCGATGCCAGCCAGCTCACCCAGGTCTACACCCACAAGGCTTGAAGTCGGCTCGACAATACCCGCAGCCAGAAGGGTTTGCGAATCTTCACTGATGGCCTGAATTAAGGCCTTACCCATGCGCCCAGCGGCACCCATTACTGCTACCTTGATCATCCTGCTCTCCTGGTAAAGTTTACACTCGGCTGTTTTGTGCCATGATTATACTGAAAAAGAGTCGACTCCCATAAAGTGTGAAGCCGATCACACTTTACGGAGGTGATTCTGCTACTCTTCAAATCTTTTTGCTTTACGCAACCGAGGTTATCCATGTCATCGGCTTCATTTTCCAGCCCCAGTTATGAGCGCATCCGCCGCCTCAACGCCATTGGCATCGCCTTGTCTGCACAAAGCGACCAGAATCAACTACTGGAATTGATTCTTGGTAGCGCCAGGGAGCTTACCCGAGCGGATGCTGGCACCCTGTACAGGGTCGAGCCGAATGGTGAGGCCTTGCGCTTTGTCATGGTTCAGAATGATAAGCTTAACATCCATCTGGGCGGTAGCGGTGCCCCGGTTGGCGATCACTTTCCGCTGATCCCCCTGCATCTGGAAAACAGCCAACCCAATGAACGCATGATCGTTGCCTGGTCCGTTCTTAATAAAAGAACCGCCCGAATTGCCGATGCCTACCACGAAGAAGGCTTCGATTTTGCTGGCACCCGCGCCTTTGATCAAAAAACCGGCTATCGCTCCAAATCTTTTCTTACCGTCCCCCTGCACAACCATGAAGGTGAAGTCATTGCTGCCTTGCAGTTGTTGAACAAACTGGACGAGGAAGGTGAACCTACCGAGTTTGACGACAGTGATCAGGATATTGCCGAGTCCCTGGCTTCCCAGGCCGCCATTGCCCTGACCAACCGCCGTTTGATTGATGAATTACGCACCCTGTTTGACAGCTTCACCCGAGTGATTGCCAGCGCGATTGACTCCAAGTCGGCACATACCGGCGCTCATTGTCGCCGTGTCCCGGACGCCACCTTGATGCTCGCCGAGGCTGCCAGTGGAGCCAACTTCCCCGGCCTTGAAGGCTTCGAGATGTCCGAAGCCGACCTCTACGAACTCAAAACGGCTGCCTGGCTGCATGACTGCGGCAAGGTGGTTACACCCCACCATGTGATGGAAAAATCCACCAAGCTGGAAACCATCGTTGATCGCATTGACTGGGTTACCGACCGCTTTGAAATTCTGCGCCGCGATCTGGAAATTGAAAAACTCAAACAAGAATTGGAAGCTGCACGCCAGGGTCAGAGTTTAAGCCAGGAACGTCTTCAGGCCTTTGCCGAAGCCGACCAGCAACTGGCCGATGACCTGGCCTTTTTGCAGGGTGCCAACACCGGCGGCGAGTTTATGGCTGATCAACTCATTGCCCGGGTCGAGGCGCTAGGGCAAAAAAGCTGGGTTGACCTCAAGGGCGAAGCGCACACTCTGCTCAGCCCTGATGAGATCAAAAACCTGTCGATCCGCAAGGGCACCCTCAATGACGAGGAGCGTAAAATCATGGAAGGCCACATGGTGCACACCCTCAACATGCTGGAACAGCTGCCCTTCCCGCGCCACCTGCAACGTGTACCTGAATATGCAGGTGGTCACCACGAACGCATGGACGGCACTGGCTACCCACGCGGTCTAAAGCGCGAAGAGATGTCGATACCTGCGCGTATTATGGGGATTGCCGATGTCTTTGAAGCCTTGACCGCCCATGAACGCCCCTACAAAAAACCCATGTCGCTCTCTCTGGCACTGACCATCATGGGACGCATGGTCGAAGACAACCACCTGGACCCGGATCTGTTTGCCGCCTTTGTTTACAAAAAGGTCTATCTCTGTTACGCTGAGAAACACCTAAAGCCGGAGCAAAGGGATCAAGTGAAGATTGATGAATTGCCTGGCTTACACCTGGCGGCTGGCTACCGGGCCTTGAATAAGGAAAACTGACCGTGAAAGTTGAAATTCTAGGCTGCAGTGGTGGCATGGGGCTGGGCCAGCAGACAACCTGCTATCGAATCAATGACAGCCTCCTTCTGGATGCTGGCAGCGGCCTGGGCAATCTTCCACAGAAAGAGCTGATAAAAATCGACTCGATTTTTATTACCCATTCGCACCTGGATCATATCTGCTTCCTGCCCCTGCTGATCGACAATCTTTACGAGTCTCTGCAAAAACCCATCCAGGTTTATGCTTTGCCCGAG
>SKHB01000046.1 GCA_007117135.1 Microbacteriaceae bacterium
AAGGGCACCCGCGCAACCAGTTTGTCGCCAGATTTTTCCGGTTTCTGGTTTCTGTCCAAATATTCGCTAATCAGGGGCAGCGCTGAGGGAGAAAATTCGATGGTGGCGACAAGGTCCGAATCAGACGGCGAAAATACGCTCCACTGTTCAGGGGAAAGCAGGTCGTTGTGGCTGGCCGCGGGAGAGTCCGTGACCTCAACGGTTTCAATGCGGTCAACGCGGAATGTTCGAAGCGCGTGTCTCGTGTGACACCAGGCGCGGAAAAACCACACCTCGTCTCGACTATCCAGCGCAATCGGGTCAACCGTCCTGGTGATTCGCTCCCCCCGTTTATTCACATATGACATGACCAGTTGGACTCCCCGGTCAATAGCGGCCGTCACCGTGTCAATAGTGGCGGTGGGCGGGGCGCTTTTCACCATCAGCGTGGGGGTGGTGGACGACAGCTTTTCGAGAAGCTCTGTCACGTCAGATCGCCCCGCCCAGGCGGGGTGTTGAGCGACATACTGCAGGCCGGCGATCAGGGCCGCCATTTCCCGGGCAGAAAAACCCGGTTGTGAGTCGATGACAATGGTGTTTTCAAACCTAATAATTCCCTGGTCAACGAAAAGGTCCCAGTCGATATCGAATAGGTCGGCGTGGAGGTAGGCGCTGGTGTCGCCGGGTATCCCCGAACAGGCAATCAGTTCGACGGCTTTGGTGATGTCATCGGGGTGACGGCCAAACGTTTCGGCCGCCTCCACCACACTCACCTCACCCCGGTCCATGACAAACGGAATGAGCGCCAGGAAGAGGACAAGGTTTTCTTGGGCTCCGGGGCGGCTAGCTGGCATGGTCCGCCTCCAACTGGCTTAGTTGACGCACCACGGAATCAATCAGCTCTGGCGGACTGAGGACGGTCACTTCCGGCCCGTGTTCGCAGAGAGAATCAGCCAAGACGTTGACGTCGGTGTAGTGGACCGAATACACGTCGCCGTCGATGGTGGTACCGGGGCGGTGACTGAGAATGGTTGCCGCTTGAGAGTCAGGTGTCACTCGGATACTGGCCACGTGAGACCAGTACAAACGATCGAGCTCCTCAGTCATTTGCGACACCGTGTTGGCGGGCGCTTTTGCCACGGGGTCATCCAAGATCTGCACGGCGGACACAATGCGTCGAAGGAGGAAGGTCCGCTGGTCACCAGTGGCACCGTCGACGCTGAGCAAATGCCAACTGCCTTCATGCATCACCACGGCCAAGGGGCTCACAACGCGCCGGGTGGCGTGGAGCTCGCCCGGTTTCAGATAGGAAAACTGCACCTGTCTGTTTTCTGCCAGCGCCATGCGAAGAGAGGCCAGTGCGGGGTCTCTGGCCGTAATCATGGGCAGCGCCCCCAAGAGGGGTTCGTTGACACGGAGGCCGTGTGAGGCGAGCTTCAATTGCGCGACTCGCGCGTCGTGGGAGAGGCTGCCCTCCCGCCATACCGCAGCCGCCACGTTCAGCAGTCGAATGTCTTGAGCAGACAAGTGGAGGCTGTCCGGGTGGTCGTATTTTCCTTTGGGAATCCGATACACGGTGTTTCGGTTGTTGCCTTCGTCTTCTGCCGGGACGACAGTTTCCAGGGGGATGCCCATATCGCGCAGAATGTCTTTATCCCGCTCAAAGCGCCGTTCCAAGGTGTCCTTACTGACACCCGATTCGGTGTCTTCACGGTAGCCGCGAACCGAGTGCAAAATGTGATCTTTGGTGACACCAGAGGGTGTGGCCATGAGCGCCAAAATGAGGTGAAACAGGCGGTCTTCTGGCCGAATCGTTGCCTGGACGCGGTCAGTCACATCCCCATACTACGACCGGACCGGTGAGAGTCGAGGGATTACTCGATACCCAAAACGTCGAATACGTACACCAGTGTTGCGCCCGGGGGGACACCCGGCGGGGTGCTACCTGCCGGGTAACCAAACTCGGGGGGAATCACGGCCAACACTCGAGATCCCACCCGAGCGTCAAGAATTGCCTGATACACCCCGCCGATGACACCCGTCGTGGCCCCCTCGAGGGACCCGTCAACGAGGCTCAACGTAATAGGTGTGAGCTGATCAAAACTGGAAGAGAAGACCGACTGTGTTTCCCACACCACTCCCGTGAAATGAACCACAACCTGGTCGCCATCGCTCGCCACCGGGCCGTCCCCCTGAATAATCGTTTGGATGGCCAGATCGCTGGGAGGTGGCGCCATGGGGAAAGAAATTCCGTGGAAACCCTCGGGGTGGTCTACCACTTGGGGCAATCCTCGCTCTGGCAAGCTGGCGCGGCCCGTGGGGCGCGGCATGTAGGCCTGCTGCACGTCGACAACGACGACAACGGTGGACGTGTTTTGAATGATGTCGTCTTCCGGGATGGGGCCAAAAACGTCGGCCACTGTGCTGGTGAAAACAATTTGCTCACCGCTTGTCGCACAGTGCAGTTCTCTGCTGAAGAAGTCCTCGCTGTCGGAATCGACAACTCGTCGGACCGGTTGGGCGGAGTCGTAACTCGACGAGGTGAGGAATTCGTTTGTCACCCCAAAAAAGACGGACACTTGGAAGTCCACCGCTGAACCGTTGGCTGCCTGTTGGCCGTCGCCATCGGCGATGGTGAGGCGTTCAGTTCCGGTGGTTTTGAGCGGGGTGGGAAAAAATACTTCCGGAACGGGTGTTTCTGCGACCTGTCCCACGTTGACCAGGGATGCCGCAGTCGTCACCGTGTCAGACGACTCACAGGTATCTGGCTGACTGGTGGCGATAACTGTCGCCGAGGCGGCCACACCGAGAACAATAAAGCCGGTGAGCCCAAGGGCAAGAAAACTGGGTGCGCGCATAATTTCTCCAGTCTAGGGCCACAGCGGGCTACGGCGAGACGGGGGTATCACCTGATGCGGCGCGCCCCCGGCGACTTGTTGCATCTTTCACGAGAGCCCGCATTTTCTTGTCTGTTTCTTCCCGAAACCCCACTGCCCCGGGCGTCCAGGCTTCAACGTCGGAATCGGAATAGTCGGGTTTTACTTTTTTGGTCAGAGCCCTGGGCGGTGTTGACCCCGGGGCAAAAAGCCTGGCCCACACTAAGAAGGCTGTGTGACCGATCATTCGGTGGTCTGGGCGGACAGCCAAACCGTCGACGTGCCAGGTGCGAACCAGGGTTTCGCTGGATTCGGGCGTGGTGAATCGGCCGGTGTGTCGGATGGCTTCAACGAGGCGAGAGAGCTGAGTCACGGTGGCCACGTAGCTGATGAGGATGCCCCCCGGTCGAAGTATGTTTGTGCTGGCCTCAACACATTCCCACGGTGCCAACATGTCCAACACCACCCTGTCCACAGACTGGGGGTCCATGTTGGCCGCCACGTCAACAAAGTCGCCCACTTGCATGGACCAGGGAGCGGGCGTGGTGTCTCCGTAATAGGTGTGAACGTTTGCTTGGGCGACGTCGGCAAATTCTTGTCGACGTTCAATGGAGAGCAATTGCCCGTCGGGCGCCAGGGCACGAAGAAGCCACAGGGTCAGGCCGCCCGACCCGACCCCCGCTTCGACGACAACGTGACCGGGGCCGATGTCTGCTCGTTGAAGGATGTCGGCGGCGTCTTTCGGGTAAATGATGGCAGCTCCCCGGGGCATGCCCAACACGAAATCGGCCAGTCGTGGTCGAAGCACCACATAGTCAACGTCTTTGTCGGTAGTGATCACTGACCCGTCGTCACGGCCGATGATGTCATCGTGGGCGAGGAAACCTTTGTGGGTGTGAAACTTTTGGCCGGGTTCCAGGACGATGGTGTGGTGTCGACCTTTAGGGTCGGTCAACTGCACAATGTCGCCCACTTGGAACACCCCGCGTCGAGCACTCATAGGGTTTTCCCTGCCACGACAACGTTGTGGATGTCGGTCACAGTTTTGTTCTCCAATGAGTCCCAAAAGGTGTGAACGGAGTGGTCGGGGATGCCCACGTGAAGGGGAATGCCAATGGTGATTGCCCCGGAAGAAAATGCGGAGGCGGCGCCGTGTCCGGAGTCTTCAAAAGCAACACAGCGACCAATGTCCACCCCGAGGGCATCTGATGCTTGCAGGTAGGCCTCCGGGTGAGGTTTGGGATAGGTGACGTCTTCTCCGGTGACGACGACGTCGAAAGCGTCACGGCCCAATTTCTTCGAGAGGGCGTCGCGCAGTGTGTGGGCGGTGGGAGGGTACGACATGGTCACCAGCGCGCAGGGAATTTTTGCGTCATGGAGGGCCGAGAAAAGGTCCACCACCCCGGGTCGCCACGGCATTTGCTGCGCCATTTTGTCGCGGACAAAGGTGCTCAACCAGTCGATGATGGCGCGGGGTTCCATGTCGACCCCGGCGTGGCGGAGAGCGTCGGCTGTTCCCGGTAGGCCGCTTCCGACCAATGCCAAACCCTGTTTCGCCGACCATTGACCGCCGTACTGCTCAACCAGCAGGGTTTCTGCTTCAATCCAGTACGGTTCGGTATCGATGAGGGTGCCGTCCATGTCAAAGAGGCACGCGTCGAAGTCCACAGTCTGCACAACCACGAAGTCTAGTGGCGTCTATTGTGGTGGGGTGGGGCACAACCTCACGACACGGAAACAGAATCGGGAGACTATGGTCGACGAGCCCCTATTCCCCGCCGATGAAACACTCATCGTTGCGCTGGAAGGGTGGAGCGATGCGGGTGAGTCTGCGAGCCAAGCTGCGCAGATGATTATTGACCACTATCGCCTCCAACCGCTTCACACGGTTGACTCCGAAAACTACTTCGACTACCACATCGCCAGACCCCTCGTGCAGTCAGAACCCGACGGGTCGAGGAGTCTTGTCTGGCCAGACATCACCCTTTTTGGGCCTGTTCCCGGTGTCTCACCAGAACCAGCACCGTTGGTACTCACCGGGGTGGAACCAACAAAACTGTGGCGCTCGCTTGCCCACGACATTTTTGATTGGATCATGGCCCGTGACATTGAGAACGTGGTGTGTGTCGGGGCGATGCTCGCCGATGTTCCCCACTCTAGACCGGTGCGATTAATCCTTTCCAGCGACGACAGTACGATTCGCCAAGTATTGGATATTGAAAGGTCCAGTTATGAGGGTCCGGTGGGATTTTTGAGCGTCATGTCTATGTGGGGAAAAGAAATGGACATGTCCACCCTGCACGTGTGGGCCCAAGTTCCCCACTACGTTCACACGTCTCCCTCCCCCAAAACAACGCTTGCCCTGCTCGACAAATTGGAAGACCTGGTCGGCGTGTCACCGGAACGGGACGACCTGGTTGAGGAAGCACAAGTGTGGCAAGACAACATTGACCAGTTGGCCGCCGAAGACGACGATATGACCGCGTACATCAGCCAGCTGGAGGCAGCCCGCGACACTGTCGAAGCGCCAGAAGCGTCAGGTGACGCTATCGCCAGAGAATTTGAACGCTATCTCAAGCGAGGCCCGGACCGGCCAAACGGTGTCGCCGGCGGCGACTCATAGCGGTTGCAGTATTCCCATTGACAGCAACACCATAATTGCCACACCTGCCACTATCCGATACACGACAAATGGCAAAAAACTCCTCGTTTGGATGTATTTCATCAGCCAAGCAATCACCGCAAAACCCACCACAAAAGACACTGCGGTCGCCACCGCGGTCTCCCCCAAGGTGAAGGGGCCGTTGAGTTCAGGTCTGACAATCGCGGTTCGAAGTTCATACAACCCGCTGCCCAACACCGCAGGAATGGCCAACAGAAATGAATATCGGGCAGTGTCATGACGGGTATACCCGAGCGCTCGCCCCATGGTGATTGTTGCGCCTGAACGTGACACTCCCGGGATGAGGGCGAGCGTTTGAGCAAAGCCATACAGCAGGCCGTGTGAAGTGGTGAGGGTCTCCAGCGTCCCGACACGTTTACCAAAACGGTCCGCCAGCCACAGCACCAGGCCAAAAAGTACAAATACCCACGCCACCACCCACAGTGACCGAAGCGAGCTTCGAACAATGTCTTGAGCGAGATACCCGGTGATCGCAAGAGGCAAAGATCCGACAATAATCAACCACCCCACGCGAACGTGTTGGCGTTCGCCGCCTGACATGGTCGCTTTCGCCAGTTTTGGGTTTCTTGCCCACATCAGCCAGGACCTTGCAATATTCCACAAATCTTTGCGGAAATAAATCAGCACCGCTATTTCGGTGCCGATTTGGGTAATGGCGGTGAAGGTGGCCCCCGGGTCGGCGGCTCCTGGCAAAAATTCGCCTAAGACGCGAATATGTGCGCTGGAGGAAACGGGAAGAAATTCGGTCAGCCCTTGAACGATTCCCAACCAGATTGCATCCCAGAGTGCCACCCCTCCACCGTAGTCGGTGGGGAATAAAACACAGCGCTTTTAGTGGTAATGTCATTGCGGTCACGACATCGTGCCTGCGCGGGTGGCGGAATTGGCAGACGCGCTAGCTTGAGGTGCTAGTGCCCGTATTAGGGCGTGGGGGTTCAAGTCCCCCC
>SKHB01000070.1 GCA_007117135.1 Microbacteriaceae bacterium
CCTGCATACAACCTCGGCAGCGAACATGGCGCATCAGTCAAAGACGTCATCGAGGCATGCCTTGCCGTCTCTGGCTACGACTTAGAGCCAGAGCGTGGACCACGGCGTGCCGGTGACCCTGCCAGCATTATTGCCACCAGTGCCTTGGCGGAAAAAGATCTTGGCTGGCGACCGACCCTCACTCTTCGTGACATGGTGGCAGCTGACTGGGATGTGCGGTCCCGCTTCCGGGATAACCCCTGATTGCTAAACCGAGAAGGGTGCACCAGGGCCGCTGACAGGCGCTGGCGAAACAGCTCAACTACCACCTTGACACGCTACGTTTGGGCTCTCGCGGGCTTGCGGGAGTTGATGATTGGGCTAAGCCAAGCCACAACCTCTCTTCCCAAGAGAACAACAGAGCTGAGCGCAAAGACCGTAAACAGGAAAGACGTCATTATCAAGTGCTTTTCAAGTTCAGCAAAGCCATCTCCAAGGATTGCAGCACCTGCTAGGGCACCAGCCAACAAACCGGAAAAGGTCATGAGTGCCAGAAAGTTTCGACTCTTATTCGGTCCATTCTTTCCTCGGGTGGTCTCTCTAAAGACAACGAGTCCCAGGGCGCCCATCAGCGTCACGATAAGAAGGGGAATTGACAACCATGAAACCGATAGTGGCGCGAGTAGGGCATGGACAAGCCACGTGGTCGAGAGGTAAAGAGTCCATGGAAGCACCGAAAGGAGGGGCGGATCATCTGGCTGCCACGTATTGGGAACCAGATAGTCAAGCTCCGGGGTCGTTGATCTCGACACGGCAGAAGACATCAACTCCCAGAGCAGAGCCGGCTGAGCAAAAAGCGCTAAGCGCAACTCAGTGACCAAAGCAGTATCCTTCATGGTTTCTTCCCAACCAGGAACGTCACGCCAATCCTCCGTTCTTGGCCAATAGCCTTCCGGAGCCAAATCCCTAATTGATTCTGGGATAGCATTTTCGACAATTTCCGTCGGATAGTTCGGCACAACGACTGACATCACAAAATGATGGTTGTTAACCACGCTTGCCTGCTGACGGTCGGAACTTGAGAATTGGACGGCTGAGACCCCGGCTACCACCGACAACCCCACGGCTGTTAATGCGAACAGTGGAAGCAATTTTGACTTCCTCAGCACCGCCAGTTTAAAAACGACTACCGTTAGGAAGAAAACCAGCAGAACGATTGGTATCGCCACGACATACGCGGCTTTTGATAGAGCAACAAGCAACAAGCCCCACCAGAGAAGCACATTAACTGAAAAGAACTCTTTTGAATCCAAGCGAGAGAGAAGCGACACACTTGCTATTAGCACCGCCGCAAAACCAAAAAACGCTGGCGTGTCCGCAAAGGCAGATATTGTCCAACGCAAAAATGGCGCCAACGCAAGGGTGCCCATAGTGATGACCGTCGGACCAAGAACCTTGTTAAGTGGGGCCAACCAAATGATTGTCAAACCTACAATCAAATAAAGCCAACCGAGCGAAAAAAGTGACACCGATCGGTCTGGGCTTAGAACTCCCATTAGAGTCAAAACATAGGCGTTCGCGGTCGGATAGTGCAAAGACGTCACCCGACTGAAAACGCTCACTGGGTTCCTGCTCGCCGCGGAGACAAACTCAGTCACTACATAGCCTTGTCCCCTAAGCAATCCGCTTTCCGTTTGAGGGTTTAGGCCCGCCGGCGAAGTGACTCGGACTCCGTCACCGTTATCGCCAATTCCGATACCTACACCGGAGAACAAGCCAAGGAAGATTGCCACGTAGAGAGTCCAACACGCTGAGAGAATAACCCTTCTTTCGCGAAGAAAATGACACCTTTGGGATGTTTTTCGAGGATCAAGTCTGCGCTGACTAAGCCTTTCCATCGCGGTCACCATCTCCTCAGAAGCTTATTTACGATTTCATCCAATGCTAGTAACTCGTGCTCGCGAAAACTGGTCCACCCCAAACAAGATGGCTATCGCCTAATAATCAATCGACTAATGCGAGGTTCAATCTCGCGCACTCTAAACTCATCAATAGTCGGTCAATCTAGAGCCTCTCGCGTGCCCGTTTCGCGAATATTGTCGACGCGGCGTCAAAAATTGCCGTGCTCGGGAGCCAGGATTAATCTCGTAACCCTCTAACTACACTGAACAGCCACGACAGCTCTTGCTGGGCAAGCTTGGTCACAGACTCAACAACGGCATCAACGGCGACCTGGTGGGGGCCAATCAGGTCAATCGTCAGCGGCAGGTCTTCACCAAACTTTGGTACCTCAATAGACACCACCACATCGCCTGGTAAGCGAATAACCGCGTGGGAGGGGTCAGTGTTGTCTACCGGCTCGCCTAACAGCGCAGACAGGGCGTCGAGGGCTTCTGTCTTGCTGACGTAGACGTCTGCGACGAGGGTGGTGGTGTGTGTCACTCGGAGGGCACCTGCCCAGAGACCATGAAGCGGGGGAAGTCACGCTTTGGCCGCTCACCTTGTTCGTAAACAACATCGGGGGAACCAATAATGAGTTTGTCTGGTTGGCCGATGAGTTTGTGGTCTTTGTCGGGGTAATCGAACTGTGACAAGACCCACTTCATTGCTTCAATGCGGGCACGTTTCTTGTCGTTTGACTTTACGACCGTCCAGGGGGCGTGGGAAGTATCGGTGTAAAAGAACATTGCCTCTTTGGCTTCCGTGTATGCGTCCCATTTGTCGAGTGACGCCAAATCTGTCGGCGAGAGTTTCCACCGCTTCAGTGGGTCTGTTCGTCGCTCAAAGAAGCGTCTGCGCTGCTCTTTCTCGCCGACAGAGAACCAAAACTTGAAAAAGTGAATACCTGAGTCAACGATCATCCGCTCCAGCTCGGGCACTTGTCGCATGAATTCCAAATACTGGTCGGGGGTGCAATACCCCATCACCCGCTCAACACCGGCCCGGTTATACCAAGACCTGTCCATGAACACCATTTCCCCGGCAGCGGGGAAATGGGTGATGTAACGCTGGAAATACCATTGGGTCAATTCCCGCTCCGTGGGTTTCTCCAGTGCCACAATCCGCGCGGAGCGCGGGTTGAGGTGTTCGGTGAAGCGCTTAATGGTTCCGCCTTTCCCGGCGGCGTCTCTACCTTCGAAGATGAGAATCATCTTTTGGCCGGTGTCACGGAACATGGATTGAAGCTTCAACAACTCCATTTGGAGTTTCAGCTTCTGTTTCTCGTAGGGGCGTCTGGCAAGTTTCTGGTCGTAGGGGTAGCCCTCCTTCCAGGCGTCGTCTGGGGCGAGAGTCTTCGGGGCATCGTCGTCGAGGAGATCTTTGGGTGAAAAACGGGTCTTCTGCTCCAGCGCATCCTGCTGATCCAGCATCTCCGGGGCAGACTGCTCTGTCACCCCCTGATTGGTCACTGACTCTTCTGACATAGGCACTCCCTCACACAACACATCACACCGCAAGGTGTGATGTGTCTAGCCTACTGGCCAGTAAACATCAGCGAAAAGGAGTGTTCGGGGTTAGATCTCGAAATCAGCGCCCGCCCTGGCGAGCGTGTGCTCAGCCACGCGTGACCCCAGAGCAATATGGGCAGGGTGGTTCGCATACTCTTCTAGCGCCTCCCAGGAGTCGTGGTCAGAGATCAAACACATATCCCAGTTGTTGGGGTTGGGGCCAGTAGAAAAAGACACAGACAGTGTTTGAAGCCCAGGAATAACACCAACAAGTGCTTCTAAGTCTGGCTTCACTGCGTCAAAGCGTGATGTCTTCTCGGAGACACTGTCTCCCCTCAACTGCCACACCACAACGTGTCTCACCGTCACAACCGCCACACCCTCTCGTAATTTACGTAATCCGCCTATATCGGGCGCTTCGCGCCCGATATGACCAGGTTACGCGGTCATCTGGCTGTGACAAACAGCTTGATATGAACTAGTTCTAGCTGGATGAACCGGTGTTCAGCCGTCTCTGGTTGGCATAACCGATGAACCCCAAAATGACTGCGGGGAGAAGAAACAGCGCGGAGAGGAAAAACATGGACACGGCGACAGTAAACAAAGTGGTAGCAGCGAGAACTAAGCCGTCGTTTCTGGCGAAAAACCCAACAATGCTCAACACGCTTCCAAAGACGGCAGAAATAAAGTGCGGGAGCAACACAACACTTGCCACCCCACCGGCCACTGTTCCAAGCCCCGCCAAAATTGGGTCTGTCTCAAACTGGTCGGTGATGGCCGACTGGGCACTCACCCACAACACAGACAACACAACGGTGTATCCGGTGCCGAGGGCGGCAAAGAAGAACACTGCTTTACTTCGACGGCTAAACATTTCACCCACGTCCCCTCACTTGACCTGCCCCCACACTAACCCCCACACGGGCGCGCCACCTAGCGTTGTGCACCGAACACGGCGCCCGTGTGGTGGCCGACACTCTCGGATAGGTTTATCCCATGCGCATATACATTGTGGGGGCCGGTGGTGTGGGAAACGCCCTGGCCAGAATTCTTGCCAGAAGATCTTTTTTTGACCAGGTCACTATCGCCGACTATGACCCGGCCAGAGCTGAGGCAGCTGTCGCATGGGTGGCAGATAAACACCCTGATGTTGCCGACAAGTTTTCTGCCAGCCAGGTAGACGCCTCGTCAGCAACAGCAGTCACGCAGGAACTGCGTGACCACAACACCACCTGGGTGATCAACGCTGTGGAGCCGGGGTTTGTGCCACACATTTTTCAGGGGGCTTTTGACGCAGGCGTCAACTACATGGACATGGCGATGAGCCTCTCCACTCCCCACCCCACAGACCCATACACCACCCCAGGGGTGATGTTGGGTGATTGGCAGTTTGAGCGCCAAAGCGACTGGGAACAGGCAGGCTTATTGGCGGTTGTGGGGATGGGCGTGGAGCCAGGGCTCAGCGACGTGTTCGCCCGGTATGCCCAGGACCACCTTTTTTCTGAGATTGATGAGTTGGGGGTGCGGGATGGTGCCAACCTGGTGGTCAGAAATGAGGCTGGGGAAGAAATCTTTGCCCCAAGTTTCAGCATTTGGACCACCATCGAAGAATGCCTCAACCCACCACTTTTATGGGAAAAGGACCGTGGCTGGTTCACCACCGCCCCCTTTAGTGAGCCAGAAGTGTTTGACTTCCCCGACGGCATCGGGCCAGTGGAGTGTGTGAACGTTGAACACGAAGAAGTGGTGTTAATGCCCCGGTGGCTTGACGCCAAACGGGTCAGTTTCAAGTATGGCCTCGGGGATGAATTCATTTCTGTGCTGAAAACCTTGAACACCCTGGGTCTGGATAAAACTGACCCGGTTGGTGTTCGAACAAGCCCAGGTGCTGATGGCAAAAGAACAACAGCACAAGTCTCACCCAGAGACGTGGTGGCGGCAGTGTTACCCGACCCGGCTGTTATTGGGCCACGGATGACAGGAAAAACCTGCGCTGGGGTGTGGGTGACGGGCACCGGCACAGACGGCAAACCCAAAGAGGTGTATATCTATCACACCAGCGACAATGAGTGGACGATGGCCAACTACGACACGCAGTGTGTGGTGTGGCAAACGGCTCTCGGCCCAGCCGTAGCCCTCGAGTCACTGGCGAAGGGCACATGGTCAGGCATTGGTGTGCTCGGCCCTGAAGCGTTTGATGCCGAACCCTTCTTAGAGCTCATGGCCAAGCCTGAGTCAGAGGGTGGTTACGGTCAGTCTTGGCATACCGGAGCACGAACCGAATAATCAGGCCCTATTAGCGCGATAGCTTCTCTCGAGAGCGGCGAACTCACTTCTCTTCGAAGCTCTTCTGGGACCTCAAACACGCGGATAACAGGACCAGAAGAAGCACCTAAGGCGGTGTTTCCCATGCTTTCAATGGCGCCAACAATCCGAATGTTGGCAAGGGGTAGTGAAAACTCGGGACTGCTGGGGCGGTATTCGACAACGATTGGGTATTTTTCGAGCATTCGATAAAATTCGACCTCAGCGGGGAAAAGGTCAGGATTAGTGAATCGACCAGCCACGCCTGTACTGGTCAAAACATACTCCGTGTCTGAGTTCAAAGGGATTAGGTTGCCATCCACAATCTCAAATTCATCCCAGATGGAACAGAAATTGACCTCAAAAAACGGAGAATAACCCTCAAACACCGAATTATCAGCGGTAATTCCACGATTGCTGAGATCAATGAGGGCATTCAGTTGAACATCCTTCCTGAGGAAGTTCGCTGCCGTTGCCACCGACACCATCACCTGGGTGAGAAGAGCAAAACCCAACACCACGGCAACACCCGCTTGAATCACGCGATTGCCACTGAACCTGCTGGTCGCTTGCTGGACCAGGAAATATGCCCCCAAGGCAGACAGCATGATGGGGGTGATGTACATCGGCATACCCCAGCGCGCCCAATTGAGGCCCAAAGTGCTGAGAGCAACCCAGAAGACAACTCCGACGAACA
>SKHB01000051.1 GCA_007117135.1 Microbacteriaceae bacterium
GTGAAAGGGCGGCGTCCTAGGCCGCTAAACGATGGGGCCGGAACACCAGACGAGCTGATGTCCTCCATGAGTTTAGGTGCAGGGGGGTGTTTTGGCAAATGACCTAAGCCGACGACTCGGGTGCCTGGTGGGGGGTGTGGTGGGCAAGGGCGGAGATATTTTCCATCCGAACCAGCAGTGCGGCAGAGGGCATGACCGAACCATTGAGATATGTGCTGAACCTGGAGGCAGATGTTCCTATCCGAGCAGCAAACTCGGTGCTGGTGAGCCCCGATTTTTCTTTCGCCTGTCGGATCCTTCGTGACACTTCTTCCCGCTCCCTTGCCTCAGCCTTTTCTCTCGCTGAGCGGATGACAAGACGGAAAAACGCCACTACGTCTTCCTCCGGAGCATAGGCAAGGTATCTCTCGAGCTTTTTCGATACCGGACCCCACGGATCTTCGCGGAGATGCCGAATCAGGGGCCTCCAGTCAAGAATGTTGCCCCGTTCAATGACAGAGACCATTCCCTCATAGGGCCACGTACCTACCGGATCATCTGGTGAGCCAGTGACGTTTCTAAACAGTGCCTGATTCATTGTGTTTCTGACAGTTCAAGAGAGAGATTTTGGCAGTGGGCAACTACTGTCTCCCACTCGTGCCAGCGGACATCGAGGCCTTTGTAACGAGGGAGGTCCGGGATGACGTCGGGGTCGATGGGGGTGGGGTGGGCGAGGGCGAGGACGATCTCGTGGAGAACGCCACCCTTTTCGTCAGATCGAAGCGCGTAGTACTCGTCTATGTGAGCCAGCACCTGGGCGGCCTGAGAAACTCCGATGCGATCGACAAGCGCGACCACGTCCAAAAAGTCTCGGACAGCGCGACGATCAATGACCAGGTAGGCCTTAATTCGAAGAATCTCAGCGATTGTCGGAACGCGTAGCGTTTCGCCAGTGGGGAGGGTCCACTCCTCGACATCGAGCGGTTTGTTCCGGCGCAGCTGCTGGATACCCCCGGGGATCCCATCTAAACTCCCCAGAAGGGTGGCGGGGGGTTTTGATGCCCGCACAGATGTCGCCCAACCACCAGTTGCTTCAACTGCCTCGAGGACCGCCTCGTAGCGGTCAGCTAAATCGACCATGACATGGTCGTGGTCGACCGATTCTCTGGGTTCTGCGTGAAGCGCGGCCTCACTTCCACCAACGAGAACAAGGTCGGGGACTACCTCTTGTAGCCGCGCCGCTGACTGGAGCACTTTGTCGAACGAAGACCGCTTGTTTCCCATCCGCTTAATTTATCATAAATGATACATTATGCGGATGATGTGCAGTGGATCGGCTTCGTAAGCTCCTGCCACACTAATCCCCGCCACACCGAACATTAATAGCCACTTTTGTTGACAGTGTGACTATCGTTATATTTCGTGCGCTGGTATCACCGTGTTTTTTCGTTGCCCTGGGCTCTTTTTGCCATTGTGGGTTTAGTGGCGACCGTCAGTATCGCCTCCATCACTCCCGCCTACGCCGATGACGACAACGAAAAATGGCCCAGCTGGCAAGACGTTGTGGAAGCCCGGAAGAACGAGGCAGACGCGAAGAGACAAATCGAACGCATCCAAGCCCTCATTAACGAAATAGCCCGAGAGGTGCAGGCCGCTGAAGAAGAATCCATGCGAGCGGGGGAGGCCTACTATGTCGCCCTCGAAGCGCTCGATGAAGCCATTTACAATCAGCAGCAACTCCAAGCAGAAGCCGACCGAGCCCAAGAAGAAGCAGAAGAGTCCCGCCTGAAAGCCGGCCAGTTTGTCGCCGAACTTGCCCGCACCGGTGGTGGTGACCTGCAAGCAACCATTTTTGTGAACGCCGATGCTGCTGACGGTTTACTCCGACAACTGGGTTACGCCCAAAAAATTACCGAACAAATCGACGGCATTTACTCCAAAGCTCTCGCCGACCAAAACACTGCCCAAGCTCTCACTGAGCAGGCAGAAGTCGCTGCCGGTATTCGGAAAGAACTCGAAGAAGAAGCAGAAGTTGCTTACGACGCTGCCATCGCCGCGGCGGAACGGGTTCAACGGGCTTTGGACTCACAAATGGCCAACCAGGAGCGGCTCGAAGCTCAGCTTGCCGTGTTAGTCGAAAAACGCGAAGCAACCGAAGCTGACTACCAAAAAGGTTTGCTGTCACGACAACTCGCCCCCGTGCGGGGAATGGTCGATGCGCGTTTCATTTCCGGTCAAAACTGGGCGAGGCCAAGTAGTGGTTTCATTTCCAGTGCCTGGGGTAACCGTATTCACCCCATTTATGGTTCGGTTCGCTTTCACGCCGGCATTGACCTCGCAACTCCCTGCGGCCGAGGGGTCTATGCCGCCCACGACGGCATCGTCTCCTATTCGGGATGGTTGGGAACATTCGGGAACTTCATCCGCCTGAATCACGACGGTGGGATCACCACTGGTTATGCCCACCTGCAAAACAACTCACTGTTCGTGTCGATGGGCCAACGTGTTCAAACGGGCCAGTTGATTGGGCTTATTGGAACAACCGGAGCATCAACCGGTTGCCACTTGCACTTCGAAACCCGCGTCGACCGGGAATCCCGTGACCCGTTTACCTTCATGGGCAACCGCGGTGTGAGGCTCGGCTAAAAAAACCGTCACACTGGGAATCAGTGGCCGGAGGCTTTATGCGCCTCCACACCTTGGGCGATGATCGCCTCAGCCTCAGCGGCGGAACCCCACTGCTCGGTTTTCACCCACTTATTGGGTTCGAGATCCTTGTAGTGCTCGAAGAAGTGTTCTATTTCTTTCAGGGTGTACTCCGGAACATCAGCCACGTCTTGGATGTGATCCCATCGTGGGTCGCCCGCGGGAACCGCGAGAACCTTGGCGTCTGGCCCGCCGTCGTCAGTCATATTGAAGACAGCAACCGGGCGGACGGTGACGCCCACACCAGGAAACAGCGGGTATTCGGTTAACACGAGCACGTCGACCGGGTCGCCGTCTTCACCGAGAGTGTCTTCAAAAAAGCCATAGTCGGTGGGGTAGACGAAGGTGGTGTAGAGGACGCGGTCGAGAAAAACGCGCCCCGTTTCGTGGTCCACTTCATACTTATTGCGGCTTCCGCGGGGAATCTCAATGACGGCGGGGTAGTGGCCCATGGGGTCTCCTTGTCCCAAAAACGAGTGACTATCGTGAGCTAACCTTACCGGGTGACCACTACTGGGCACGACGCCACCAGGCGTCCGAGGCTGACTCCCGCCATGGCTGATTGCCGGCGGGCGGTCGACGTTGCCCTGAGCTCCGCCCTGATTGCCAAGCCCCCGGGACACCTTCTCGTTGCGGTGAGCGGCGGAGCTGACTCCTTGGCCTTGGCCTGGGCGGCGGCGTTTGTTGCCCCCACACACGGGTTCACCCTGGAGGCCGTCATTGTCGATCACGGCCTCCAAGCGGACTCCACGGATGTTGCTGAACGGGCGCGGTCAATACTGACCCAAATGGGTATTTCAGCCACTGTCGTCACTGTCAGTGTTGACGGTTCGGGCAATGTTGAAGACAACGCAAGAGTTGCCCGCTACAGCGCTTTGAACACACGCGTGAAAGACACTGGAGCTGTTGCAGTATTGCTGGGGCACACGCTCGACGACCAGGCAGAAACAGTGCTACTGGGGCTCACCCGGGGAAGTGGCCCGGGAAGCATCCGAGGAATGGCCCCATACAACAAGCCCTGGCTTCGACCGTTCCTTGGAATCAGCCGTCACACCACAGAGGCTTGTGTGACCGATGCGGGTTATTCGTATTGGAGCGACCCTCACAACACTGACCGTCGTTTTGTGAGACCCCGACTCAGGCACGACCTGCTTCCCACAATGAGTGAAATTCTTGGCCCCGGAATCACTGACGCGTTGGCCAACACGGCGGCACTCATCGCCGACGACGATGACCACCTCAACTCTCTCGCCGCACAACAGCTCGCCCCCCTTGCGGTGACACCCGGCCAGCTTCCCGTGGGGCCTTTGAGCGACCTCCCGTCGCCCATTCGGCGACGGGTGCTTCGGGCATGGGTGAGGGATAACGTGGGGGCGTCCATGACTATGGCGCAGACGCAGATGGTTGATGCGCTCGTGATGGCATGGAAGGGGCAAGGAGCCGTCGATATCTCCGGCGCTAAGCTGAGACGTCACGAAGGGTTTCTTGTCATCGATTCGCCCCACACAGATCTAAAGGATTAACGGCCTATGGAGTTTGACGACGTCGCCGACGACATCGAGCGAGTGGTGGTCACACCCGAAGACATTGACCGTCGTCTTATTGAGATGGCCAGGCAACTCGAAACCGACCTCAGCGGGGAAACCCCGCTACTCATCGGAGTGTTGACAGGTGCTGTCACGATGATGGCCGACTTTGCGAGGCATTTGAGAATACCGGTGACCATGGACTGGATGGCTTTGTCCAGTTATGGCAACAACACCGAAAGCAGTGGTCAAGTGGTGGTGATAAAAGACCTCACCGAAAATGTTTCCGGCCGGCACGTCGTCATTGTCGAAGACATTATTGACTCGGGGAACACCCTGTCGTGGCTGTTGGGTCACTTGGAAAACCGTGGGGCCGCATCAATCAAAATTTTGACACTTCTGCGCAAACCAGACGCCATGGTCGTTGACGTTCCCGTTGACTATGTCGGGTTTGATATCCCCAACGATTTTGTTGTTGGGTACGGTCTCGACTACGCGGGACGGTACCGTCACCTGCGAGGTGTGGGCGTGTTGAAGCCTGCTGTCTATGGCGGGGAGGCTTAGCCTCCGGCGAACAGTTCGCGGGGTGCATAGCCCGGGCGGTAGCCTTGGAGGGCTCACCGCCGCTTGAGGTTGACCGTTTGTTGAAGGGTACGTGTTCGCATGGCCAAAAAGGCTAAAGCTGAGGGGCTCAAACCCAAAGCTCTTCTGCGTGGTCCCCTGCCCTACATTGTCTTGGGTGCCATTGTGGTCGTCATCGGTGTGACACTTCTCACCTCCGGGGGGTTCCGCCAAGTGTCCACCCAGGAAGGGTTACAACTTCTTCGAGACAACCAGGTGCGCTCCGCCACCATTATTGATTTTGAACAGCGGGTGGACCTGGAGCTTCGCGCCCCCTATGCCAACCTCGGCACCCAGGTGCAGTTTTCTTATGTGGCACCGCGTGGAGCTGATGTTGTTCAAGCTGTCAGCCTCTCAGCGGTGGACGAATTCACCGATGAAGTTCCCCGCACGAACTGGTTTGTCAGCTTCCTTGGGCTCATGCTTCCCTTCCTGCTTATTGCGCTGATTTTCTGGTTCCTACTCACCACGATGCAGGGGGGTGGGTCCCGGGTGATGCAGTTTGGGAAATCGAAAGCCAAACTGGTCACCAAAGAAACGCCGACCGTGACATTTGTTGATGTGGCGGGAGCTACTGAAGCCATCGAAGAGTTGGAAGAAATCAAAGATTTTCTGCAAAACGCTGAACGCTTCCAAAAAGTGGGGGCCAAAATCCCCAAAGGCGTGTTGCTCTATGGCCCACCGGGAACAGGAAAGACTCTCCTTGCTCGTGCTGTTGCCGGCGAAGCCGGCGTGCCGTTTTACTCCATCTCCGGGTCAGACTTTGTTGAAATGTTTGTCGGTGTCGGCGCCAGCCGTGTTCGCGACCTGTTCAACCAGGCAAAAGAAAACGCTCCGGCGATTATTTTTGTTGACGAAATTGACGCTGTCGGTCGACACCGAGGAGCGGGTATGGGCGGCGGTCACGACGAGCGTGAACAAACACTCAACCAGTTGTTGGTCGAAATGGACGGGTTTGACCCCAAACTCAACGTCATCATGATTGCCGCGACCAACCGGCCAGATATTCTCGACCCGGCGCTGTTGCGCCCGGGCCGTTTCGACCGCCAGATTCAAGTCGACGCGCCAGACATGAGAGGCCGGGCGGCCATTCTTGCCGTCCACGCCAAAGGAAAACCGTTGGCAAAAAATGTTGAATTAGAAGTATTGGCCAGGAAAACTCCCGGATTCACCGGAGCTGACCTCGCCAACGTGTTGAACGAGGCGGCACTTCTCACCGCCCGAGAAAACGGCAAAAAAATTACCAACGAACTGCTCGACGAAGCCGTCGATCGGGTGATGGCGGGCCCGCAGCGGCGAAGCCGCATGATGAGTGACCACGAGAAACTTGTCACCGCCTACCACGAGGGTGGTCACGCGCTGGCTGCCGCCGCCATGCGACACTCAGATCCGGTCACCAAAGTCACCATTTTGCCCCGAGGGAGAGCCCTCGGATACACCATGGTGGTGCCGCTGGACGATAAATATTCGGTGACCAGAAACGAACTGCTGGACCAGCTCACCTACGCGATGGGTGGCCGGGTTGCTGAAGAAATCGTGTTCGGCGACCCCACAACAGGCGCATCCAACGACATCGAAAAGGCCACAAACATTGCCAGACGCATGGTGACAGAGTTTGGAATGTCGAGTGATGTGGGAGCAGTCAAACTGGGGCAGGCAAGCGGTGAAGTGTTTTTAGGCAAGGACCTTGGACACCAGCGCGACTATTCGGATGCCATCGCCCAACAGGTCGATAAAGAAGTACGGCAACTTATCGAAAACGCTCACCAGGAAGCGTGGAAAGTGTTGAGCGACAACCGTGACATTCTCGACGCGTTGGCTACAGACCTCCTGGAAAAAGAAACCCTTGATCACCACCAGTTGGCAGAAATTTTTTCCCACGTCAAGAAACTACCCGCGCGCCCCAGCTGGATTTCTTACCCCGGTCGCGCTCGGTCAAAAAAGCCACCAGTGGATGTGCCCAAAAAACCGGCGGGGCGTGGCAAAACGGTGAGTGGACCCAAACGCCAAGTAAAAAAGACGTCCCCGGCAAAGCGGCAACCGCCCGAGGATCCGGGCAGTGGACGCTAAACGGATTGAATCGCTAGTCACCGAGCTTCTCGTTGCCTTAGGCGAAGACATCACCAGGCCAGGGTTAGGTAAAACCCCTGGTCGAGTAAGAGAGCTCTATCAAGACCTCTATGCGGGAGTCGGCGTTGACCCGGCTTCAGTTTTGGCCGGAGCCCCCGCGCTTGACTCCCGTCCCGACGAACGCGGTGACCTGGTGGCACTTCGAGGGATCGATTTCACCTCCATCTGCGAACATCACCTATTGCCCTTTCGGGGACAGGCCGATGTGGTGTATCGGCCGGGGGAAAGACTTCTTGGTTTGGGAATTCTCGCTGACTTAGTTCACGTCGCTGCAGCCAGGCCTCAAATTCAAGAACGCCTGGGCGACATGGTCGCCCACGCGTTGGTGGACTCCGGTGTTGCAGCAGGGGCACTCGTGGTCTTGCGGGCAGAGCACAGCTGTGTTGCTCACCGCGGACCCAAACTGCAGGGAAGCGAGACGGTGACGGTTGCGGCGAGAGGGTCGCTCGCCGATACACCCGACTACGGCCTGGCTTTGGCGCTGGTTGGTGGGGCGGAGTAGGCCGTGTCTGGCAACATCCAGATCTGGGGGGTGCTGAACGTTACCCCTGATTCTTTTAGCGACGGTGGCAAATACCTCGACCCCGACTTTGCCCTGAGCCACGCCCGCTCACTTCTGGCCGACGGTGCGACTGTCATCGACGTGGGAGCAGAGTCAACGAGGCCCGGAGCGGGGAGAATTACTGTCGATGAAGAAATTGATCGCCTCACCCCGGTCGTAAGCGCACTTGTCGCTGACGGGCATCTGGTCAGTGTTGACACGATGAGGGCTGAAACAGCAACGGCGATGATAAGCCGCGGTGTTCCCATCATCAACGACGTATCGGGGGGGCTCGCCGACCCCGGCATGCTCGGCGCTGTGGCTGATAGCGATGTCACGTATGTGATGATGCACTGGCGAGGACCCAGCGACACCATGGACCAACATGCCGCCTACGACAATGTGGTGGCTGACGTGAGGGAACACCTGACGGGCCGCATTCAGGCAGCCCTTGACGCCGGTATCGACCCCACGCGGATCATGATTGATCCGGGTTTTGGTTTCTCCAAAAACCCCGACCACAACTGGGAGATCGTTCGAAGAATTACTGACCTCGTGGGCTTGGGATTCCCGGTGTTAGCTGGAGTCAGCAGAAAACGGTTCATCGGAGCCCTGTTTCCCAGAGACCATCAGATGTCCGACCGTGATGACCCGTCAGCGATGGTCGGCGCGCTGCTGGCCCAGAAGGGTGTTTCGGCGCTTCGCGTGCACAACGTCGCAAGCCAACTCAGAGCCCTCGAGATAATGAGACGGGTGGAGGGGAGAAGCCATGCCTGACGTTATTCGTATTACTGGCCTCACCCTTCACGGGTATCACGGGGTGTTTGACGACGAGAAACGTGACGGTCAAACATTTGTTATTGATGTGGTCGTCGAGTTGGACGGTCGACAAGCGAGCACCACCGACACCCTCGACCACACTGTTGATTATTCGCTGGTCACAGACGCTGTTGCGGCAGTGGTGACAGGTGAATCGGTGGACCTCATTGAAACACTCGCCTACCGGGTGGCAGAAGCAGTGGTCACCTTCAACGGAGTGCGTGCTGTGGATGTCACCGTTCATAAGCCCGACGCACCGGTGGGACACCCGGTGACAGATATTTCCTTTACAACGCGTGTGGTGAGAGGTTAGGAGTGTGATGGAAGACGGCTGGACGAAAGCGGTCATAGCGCTGGGAACAAACCAGGGAAACCGTGAACAGACCCTCGACGACGCCCTGTCTGACCTTCGGGCAACAGAAGGCATCATTATTGTCTCCCAGTCGTCCGTGATTGACACTGTTGCACTCACCGAAAGCGGCTACGACGACAGCGCGCCAGCGTATTTGAACCAGGTGGTCATCATTCACACCGCCTGGCCGGCAGAACACCTGCTTGCCCGCCTCCACGAAATCGAACAGCGACACGGCCGAGCCCGAGACGGTGTGCAGTACGCGCCACGAACTCTCGACATGGACATTATCGACTGGGGTGGTGTGACTTTAGACATTCCGGGTTTGACCCTCCCCCATCCCCGCGCACACGAGCGGACATTTGTTTTGGCGCCCTGGAATGAGATTGACCCGGAAGCGGAGATTCCCGGGCGCGGGCGGGTCACAGATCTGCTTGCCCAACTGGAGTCAACGGCGTGAAACCCACCGCCCCCACCAGTCTGCTTGCTCTTTGGGTGGTCGGGGGTGCTCTCATGTATGCGGCAGAGTTGGTGCTGTTGCGGGTGGGGCAACCGGTCGTTCTTCCACCCATTACTCTTGCCGTTGCGTTGGCACTACTGGGTGTCATCATCCCCGTGTTGGCGTGGCCGGTGAGGAGCCTCACCAGGGGAAAATCGCCGACCGGATCTGTTGACCCGTTTTATGCCACACGAGTGTTGTTGGTGTCGAAGGCGGGAAGTTTGACCGCGTCGGCGTTGACAGGTGGCGCATTGGGGGTGTTGGTATTTTTGTTGGGGCGTGCGGTGATTGCCTGGCCTCAAGTGGTGGTCACCTCGTTGACACTTGCCGGAGGTATTGTCATGCTGGTGGGCTCACTGGTGGCCGAACGCTGGTGTGTAATCCCGCCGTCTGATGCGGAAGAATCGTCACCGGCTGCTGAAGGAGAACCTGCGTGAGTGATGTGAAACCAGAGCACCCCCCCGAAGTGCTGGATGCTGACGGCTGGGAGGGAATTTCTCCTAAACACCGCATTGACGAATGGTTTTCCACCACCGTTGTTTACGGTGTTTTTGCGGTGGCTGCGGTGTTTTTTCTGTGGACGCCAGAAATTTTCCCCTTCGTCCCCCGGTGGACACTGTTTGTCGCTATTGGAACCCTCTGGCTAGTGAGCATGATTTTGGTGCCCTTCCGGGTTCGGGCAATGAAATATCGGCTCCGGGATGACGATTTTGTGTTTAGACGCGGAATTATTTTTCAACGCCAAGTCGCCGTCCCCTACGGCCGACTTCAACTCATCGATGTGTCACGCGGACCGGTGGCTCGCCTCTTGGGGTTGTCGGAACTTCGCCTGGTGACCGCATCGGCCAGTTCGGGGGTTGTTATCCCCGGAATCATGAGAGACCGGGCGTTGACACTGCGGGATGATCTGGTGGCCGTCGCCGAAACGAGGCGAGCTGGCTTGTGAGCGACACCCCTCAAAAAACGGCTATTGATTATGCTGACGGCCATTGGCACCGGCTTCACCCCCTGACTCCCGTATTGCAGGGGGGCCTGTTCGTCGCCGCCATTATCGGTGTCCTCCTGGCCACCTTTTGGGATCTGCTCCTCACCCGTGTGACTGCCCTCATCGTTTTTCAAGAGTTCACGGCAGACCCTGCCACTGACCTTCCCCCCCTTCCCCCTTTTAGCCAACTGTTGGTATTTCTCACAGTGGGGTTTGTGGCGGTGCTATTGGGGGCCCTGTGGTTGTGGTTGAGCTGGCTTTTACATTCTTTCCGTATCACCGACGACGTCATTGAAGTGCGCTCCGGCATCATCGTCCGCACGTACCGTAAGGCCAGACGTGACCGTATCAATTCGGTGAGCATTTGGCGGCAACTTGTTCCACGACTTCTCGGTCTGGCGAAAGTTGAGTTTCAGGCGGCCGGATCTGACGCGAATGTCACCCTCAGTTACCTTCCCGATGAGGTGTCCAAGAGTTTGCGGCGAATTGTTCTCGACAGTTCCCCCCTCGTCGACACCCCCCCTGTGGGGGACGACGTGGAGGGTGTCACCGAGGGGCAGCACTACGAGTCGGACGATTTTGACCTCTTTAGTGCCGAAGATGGTGACGTGAAAGTGTTGGTGCCGCTGGGCAGGCTGGCCTGGTCGCTGGTGGTGAGCGTTGAGACGGTCATGTTTTTAGCTGTGATGGGCATCATCACGGGTGGTTTTATTGCCACTGATGACCGGTCCTGGTGGCTCGGAGCCATCCCAGCCCTGGTGCTGTATTTGGCGGGTATTTTCCGCGGTTGGACTCGAGCCAACCGGTTTCGGTTGGCGGTCGTCGGCGACAGTATCCGGGTCAGTTACGGTCTGTTGTCGACCACCGCAGAAACTTTGCCGCCCCGACGCGTACATTCAATTACCCTGTCGCAGCCGTGGCCGTGGCGACTATTTGGTTGGTGGCGCATACATGCCCGGCGCGCTGTCACCCCTGGGCAAGCCTCGAAAGGCCCCAGCCACACCATGCTGCTGCCCGTTGGTCGGTTAGATGACGCCATGGCCGTTATTGACCTGTTTGTTCACCAGTGGGTGAGAGAATCCGGCAAAGACGCCATCCCCCAAGCCCTCGATAAAGCTGTTGATCAGATCAACTCGGAAAGCCTCGACCGTTTTGTTGCCATTCACGCCCACCCGCTTGCCCGTTTCCGGTTACTGCTCAGCCAACAGGTTCACTCGATGGGCATTGTGAACGACTCGGTGTGGATGAGGACCGGATTTTTGATCAGACGGCTCACCATTGCCCCCTTGGAGCGCATCCAATCCAGTGGAACATTTCGAGGACCGTGGCACCTTGCTCTTGGCCTCACCGGCGTCGACACCCACCTGGTCAGTGGGCCGGGAATATCCCGTATGGTCGGGTTTGACACCGAGACGGCCAAAAAGTTCAGCAGTGAGTTATCCCAGACCATCATTGACGCTGTTGGTCACGCCAGGCGGCGTGACCTTGTTGAAGGAAATAGCCTATGAAAGGCCTCGCGACTGGGCGCATGGGCGTGGGGCTAATCGGCTCACTTCCCCAAGGTGCGGTTATTGCCTCTGGCCTAGCTGGCGCTGGCCATGCGCTGGTTGCGAGAGCCCCGGTCGACGAGGCCGTCGACGAACAGGTCTCAGCGATGCTTCCCGGTGTCCCCGTCGAAGACGCCGTCACTGTTGCCCGGCGAAGTGAACTGGTGATTCTCGCCGAAGACGGTGATGCACTTCAGAAAACCATGACACACCTCACCGAGAGGGGCGCGTGGATAAGTGGACAGTTGGTCTGTCACTTGGGTGTCCACCACGGTTTAGACGCCCTCACCCCCGCCACCGCAGCGGGGGCAATCGGAATGAGGCTGTTACCCCTCATTGCATTCACCGGGACAAGCATTGACCTGGGGCGGATGCGGGAAGCGTGGTGTGTGGTCAGTTCACCCGCACCCGTGTTGCCGATTGCTCAAGCGCTCGCCATCGAGCTGGGCATGGAGCCACTGGTTTTGGACGACGCCAACCATGCTGACCTTCGCGAAGCTATCGAAGCTGCCACCACGGCGGCAAGCGAAGTGGTTTCCGGGGCGATGGCCGCTTTCGGCCGGGCGGGGTTTTCTGGCAGGGAACACGCACTTGCCAAGTTGTTGACGTCGTCGGTGGAGGCGGCGGTGGAAAAGCCGTCTGACGGGTGGCTTCAATGACTGCTCCCCGGGTGATTCACCGCGCCGATGAGCTCGCCGAACTTATCGCGGGGTGGAAAAACGCTGGGGACACCATCGCCCTCATCCCCACCATGGGGGCACTCCATGACGGTCACCTGGCCCTGGTGAGTCGTGGCCGAGCGGAGTGTTCACGCGTGGTGGTGAGTGTTTTTGTCAACCCTCTCCAGTTTGGTGTGGGGGAAGACTTTGACCGTTACCCAAGAACTTTAGGCCACGACGTTCAGGCCCTCGACAACCTTGGCGTGGATGTCGTGTTCGCCCCCGATGTGACAGATGTTTACCCCGACTGGCCAGACACCAAGCCGACAATTTTTGCCGGACCCGTGGGAGACACGTATGAGGGTCAAGACCGGCCCGGACACTTTGACGGGGTGCTCACCGTCGTCTCCAAATTGTTTGACCTCGTCGGGTGTGACAAGGCCGTCTTTGGGCAAAAAGACGCCCAGCAGGTTTTCCTGGTCAGCCAGATGGCCGGTCATAGAGCGCGCCCTGTCAGCATTAGCGTCGTCGACACGGTAAGAGACACTGACGGTCTGGCGTTGTCTTCCCGGAATTTTTACCTTTCTGACACAGACCGAGACAGTGCCACTGCGCTGCATCGGGCGCTCGTTCAGGTGTCAGGGTCACTCGACGGGTTACCAGATGGTGCGCGGAGAGAAGATGTGGAAGCCATCCTGGCAAGCGCTGAGGATGACATCAGGCAGGACCGTCGAACCCTGCACTACCTGGATGTTGTTCACCGGGACACCTTTATGCCTTTTCGAGGGGGCGGTTCCGCCGGCGTCGTGGTGATCGTTGCTTGCAGTGTGGGAGGGGTCAGGTTGATTGATGCGCTAGACGTCACTATCTCCGGTGGCACGGCACAGGGTGGGGCATGACTAGGCTGGACACGGCCCAACCCGCCACCAGGACCAACCATGACTGATACCCACATCCCCCCCGACGACGCTGTGTACGAGTCTGAACAGCAAGCTGTGAGACAAGCCAAACGTCAAGAACTGCTCGACGCTGGCACCTCTCCCTACCCTGTCGGTGTTCCCCTTACCCATTCAATTGCCCAGGTTCGAACAGACCACGGCCAGTTGGCAGCCGGCGAAAAGTCTGGAGTTCAGGTGGGTGTTGCCGGCCGGGTTGTTCACCTGCGGGCCACCGGGAAGCTTATTTTTGCTGCCCTCCAAGATGGGCAAGGAAACCCGCTACAAGCAATGGTGTCGTTCGGTGATGTGGGCGAGGAATCTTTTGGGCAGTTTGCCCACCTCGTCGATTTAGGTGACCACCTGTTTGTTTCCGGTGAAGTGATCACATCACAGCGCGGTGAATTGTCGGTGTGGGTGTCGTCGTGGGCTATTGCGGCGAAGGCACTGAGGCCGCTGCCAAACTTGCACCACGAACTCAACGAAGAAACCCGCGTGCGCCAGCGTTACCTGGACCTGATTGTCCGAGAACAGGCCAGAAAAAACGTGCTCACCCGGGCCAGTGCGATGCGCTCACTTCGCGACACTTTCGCCTCCCACGGATACATCGAAGTGGAAACACCGATGCTCCAAACCATGCACGGCGGCGCCAGTGCAAGACCGTTTGTCACCCACTCAAACGCGTTCGATACGGAACTGTTTTTGCGTATCGCGCCGGAACTGTTTTTGAAGCGCGCTGTGGTGGGCGGTATTGAGCGGGTCTTTGAAATCAACCGCAACTTCCGCAACGAAGGTGCGGATTCAACACACAGTCCAGAGTTTTCCATGCTCGAGGCGTATCAGGCGTATGGCGACTACAACCAGATGGCTGACCTCACTCAAGAGCTTGTCCAAAACGCCGCCATGGACGTGGCCGGGTCACACGTGGTGACCTGGGCTGACGGCACCGAGTACGACTTAGGGGGGCAGTGGGACCGGATTGGCCTCTATGAATCTTTGTCTGAAACTTCGGGCATAACGGTCACCCCGGACACGCCCGAAACGGAGCTTCAAGCGTGGGCGACGAAACTGGGCATTGAGGTGAAGGTCCCCACCCACGGGAAACTGGTGGAAGAGCTGTGGGAACACTTTGTTAAACCCGGGTTGAGCCGGCCCACTTTTGTGATGGACTATCCCGTTGACACCTCGCCGTTGGTGCGCGACCACCGCACCACTGCGGGTGTGGTGGAAAAGTGGGATCTGTATGTTCGCGGTTTCGAACTGGCCACCGGCTATTCGGAACTGGTCGACCCGGTGATTCAGCGTCAACGTTTTGTCGAACAGGCCGCCCAGGGGGCGAAGGGTGACGTTGAAGCGATGCGTGTTGATGATGAGTTTTTGCGTGCCCTCGAGCACGGCATGCCCCCCACCGGTGGCATGGGCATGGGAATTGACCGGCTCCTGATGGCACTGACTGGCTTAGGAATTCGGGAGACGATTCTCTTCCCGCTGGTCAAGTGAGTCATCGACGGCTAAACCGCGCTTGAGGCGCTCTTCCCGTTCGATTTCTGAATAGGAGCTTCTTTCATTGCGGTCCGCTCGGATGATGTTTCGCATGATAAACCAAAACACCAACCCGATGAGGATGGTGGGGGTCACGGAATACACCACGTTGAACCACAGGTTGTCCATTAAAGCCATGCGCCAACACTCCCCAAAACCCACCCGGCAATAACGACGACAGCAATAGCGGCCAGGCCAATCCTGGCCGGAGGCCAGGAACGACTCCCTGAAGGCTTCACTGTCATGGCTGTCATCGTAGACGGGTTTGCTGTGGCCCGGGTGAGCAACAGGGAAGACTTCGGGCCTACTGTCGGGACTTCAGAGTCACCGTGGGCAGCTCGGGAGCAGGCAGTGCTGGCATGTCAGGGAGGTGGCCGAAACGTTGCGAGCCATCGTGTAACCCCTCTTGCCATGCGTTTCTTGCCTCCACAATGTCCTGGTGGGTCTTGCCGACAAAGTTCCACCACATGACAATTTCTTCGCCCAGCGGTTCTCCACCGATCAGCACCGCCCGAACAGGATGATCACCTGCAGTTATTGTCCAACTGGTGTGACCGGCGGGGAGCACACCCAGGTGGTGGGAGGGAATGGTGCCCTCGGGGGTGTCGAGGAGCCCAGTGTCGACCAGTAACCCGTGTTCGCAGGAAGTGCTCAGGTGAAGAGTCATCGTGCCGTGGGCGGGGAGGTCAATCTGCGCGGCGAGGAGCTTCGTGTAGGTGGGAGCTCGCACTAAACCGACATCGGCCAAGGATCCCATGAACAGGGTGACCATGCCGTTGCCGATGCGTTGTCGTCGGCTTGCGACGGCATCAAAGTGGGGGGTTTGGTGTCTGGCGGATTCTGGCAGGGCCACCCACAATTGCACCCCGTGTAACACCGAGGTGTTCTTGGTGGAGATTTCAGAGTGTTGGATGCCGCTTCCTGCGGTCATCAGGTTCAACTCACCGGGCCGCACAAGGGCGTATGCTCCGGTGGAGTCGCGGTGTTCAATTTCCCCATCGAACAACCAGCTAACAGTTTGTAACCCGGTGTGGGGGTGTGGTGGGACACTCATACCGCCCGTGTCTGCAACATTGTCAGGCCCATAGTGGTCAAGAAAACACCACGCCCCCACCATGGTGCGCGATCTGCTGGGGAGCGTTCGCCGAACCGTCATCGCCCTCGGGCCACCTAAGGGAACATCGCGGGGGGCGATGACCTCCAATGACCCGTTGTCGGTGGCGGACAACGTCTGCTCCACGTCGACGTCTGTCCGTGACACTCTCCCACCCTAGCCCTCACGCTGGGGGCGAACAATGGGCAACAGGGCATTTTTCCCCATTACTGTCGAAGAGTGCGGGGCCACTGGCGACCATGTGGCCTCTCGCCAGAGGGAGGATGATTGACCATGTTCGAGCGTTTTACTGACCGCGCGAGGCGCGTTGTTGTGTTGGCTCAAGAAGAAGCCAAGATGCTGAACCACAACTACATTGGCACCGAACACATCCTTTTGGGCCTCATCCACGAAGGCGAGGGTGTTGCCGCGAAGGCTCTCGAGTCTTTGGATATTTCGTTGGATGCTGTGCGCGAGCAAGTTCAGGACATCATTGGCCAGGGTCAGCAGCAGCCCACCGGTCACATTCCTTTCACCCCGCGGGCAAAAAAAGTACTGGAGTTGAGCCTCCGCGAAGCCTTGCAACTGGGCCACAACTACATTGGCACCGAACACATCCTTTTGGGCCTCATTCGCGAAGGCGAGGGTGTTGCCGCCCAGGTTCTGGTGAAATTGGGTGCTGATTTGAACCGTGTGCGCCAACAGGTTATCCAGTTGCTCTCTGGCTACCAGGGCAAAGAAACCGTCAACGTGGGCGGGCAAGAATCGGGTGGGTCCGACAAGGGTTCACAGGTGTTGGACCAGTTTGGAACAAACCTGACCCAGTCTGCCCGTGAGGGGAAACTGGACCCGGTCATTGGCCGCGAGCGGGAAATGGAGCGGGTCATGCAGATTCTTTCCCGTCGCTCCAAAAACAACCCGGTGTTGGTCGGTGAGCCAGGGGTGGGTAAGACTGCCGTTGTTGAGGGGCTGGCTCAAGCCATTGTGAAGGGTGATGTCCCAGAGACGCTGAAAGATAAGCAGCTGTATTCGCTCGACCTCGGGTCACTCATTGCCGGGTCTCGTTACCGCGGTGACTTTGAAGAGCGCCTCAAGAAAGTGACCAAAGAAATTCGCAACCGCGGCGACATCATCGTCTTCATTGACGAAATTCACACTCTTGTTGGCGCTGGTGCTGCGGAGGGTGCTATTGACGCGGCCAGCATTCTGAAGCCGATGCTCGCCCGCGGTGAACTGCAAACCGTCGGCGCGACCACACTCGATGAATACCGCAAACACTTTGAGAAAGATGCCGCCCTGGAGCGTCGCTTCCAGTCGGTTCAAGTTAATGAGCCGTCACCTGCGCACACCATCAACATTTTGAAAGGCTTGCGTGACAAGTATGAAGCCTTCCACCGTGTGTCGATCACCGATGGCGCCATCGAAGCGGCTGTCACCATGGCTGATCGTTACGTGCAAGACCGTTTCCTGCCCGACAAAGCCATCGACTTGATCGATGAGGCAGGCGCCAGGCTTCGCCTGTCAATCCTGTCCTCGCCGCCTGAGCTTCGCGAGTTCGACGAAAAAATTGCCGCTGTTCGTGTCAAAAAGGAAGCGGCCATCGAAGGTCAAGACTTTGAAGGCGCCGCATCTTTGCGCGACGAAGAGAAGAACCTGCTGTCGGAGCGTGTTCGCTTGGAGAAGCAGTGGCGTTCCGGTGAGGCAGGCGGAACTGGCGTCGTTGACGAGGGAATTATCGCCGAAGTGTTGAGCGCTGCGACCGGTATTCCGGTGTTCAAGCTCACCGAGGAAGAAACCGCCAGGCTCATGTTCATGGAAGATGCTCTGCACCAGCGTGTCATCGGTCAAGAGCAAGCCATTTCGGTGCTGTCTCGAAGCATCCGCCGCACGCGCGCGGGTTTGAAAGACCCGAAGCGTCCCAGCGGGTCGTTTATTTTCGCCGGCCCCACGGGTGTGGGAAAGACGGAGCTCGCGAAGGCGCTTGCCGAGTTCTTATTCGACGACGAAGACGCACTGATTTCTTTGGACATGAGCGAATACGGTGAAAAGCACACTGTCTCGAGACTGTTTGGTGCCCCTCCCGGGTTTGTCGGCTTTGAAGACGGCGGGCAGTTGACTGAGAAGGTTCGCCGCAAGCCATTTAGCGTGGTGTTGTTTGATGAAATTGAAAAAGCACACCCTGACATTTTCAACTCACTGCTACAGGTGTTGGAAGAGGGGCGTTTGACTGACGGTCAGGGCCGGGTCGTTGACTTCAAGAACACGGTGATCATTATGACCACCAACCTCGGAACAAAAGACATCACCGGCGGCCCTGTTGGGTTCACCCTTGAGGGCAACGTGGAAGCCAGCTACCAGGCGATGCGATCCAAAGTGGTGGAGGAATTGAAGAAAAATTTCCGTCCCGAGTTCTTGAACCGTGTTGATGAAACCATCGTGTTCCCGCAGCTCAACCGCGACGAACTGCTTCAGATTGTCACCCTGTTCACTAAGCGTCTGGGTGAGCGGATGTTGGACCGCGATATGACGGTCGAACTTACTCCAGCGGCCCAGGCCAAACTCATCGAAGAAGGTTGGGATCCCACCATGGGTGCGCGGCCGCTTCGTCGGGCAGTGCAACAGTTTGTCGAAGACCCACTGTCAGAGCGCATCCTCCAGGGTGAGCTCAACCCGGGTGATCACGTGGTGGTCGGATTCGAGAACGAAGAATTCACCTTCACGACCAGTCGTCAGGCGGGGGCGGAACCGGTCGCGGCAGCTGCGGCCGAATCCGACTAGTTTCACCCGTTAGCCTTATCGGGTGACAGTAAACAGTTCAGGCACCACACTTCGCCCTGCAACGACGGCGGACATTCGACCCATCCAGGCGCTCATCGAACCGCTTGTTCACCGGCGCATCTTGCTGGGAAAAGAACTGGTGATGCTTTTCGAAGCGGTTCAAGAGTTTGTTGTCGCCGAGACGGAAGGCGGTGACATTGTGGGGTGTGGCGCCCTGCACGTGTTTTGGGAAGATCTCGGCGAGGTGAGAACTCTTGCCGTTCACCCTGAGTGGCAGCACAGGGGGGTTGGCCACGAGATTGTCCGTGTCTTGGAGGAGCGTGCCCAGACTTTGGGCCTTCGGAGGCTGTTTTGTTTGACGTTTGAGGTCGAGTTTTTTACCAGCCTGGGTTATGGCGTTGTTGAGGACACCATTGTTGATTCGGACACGTATGTTGAACTGGTGCGATCACCCGATGAGGGTGTTGCGGAGTTTTTGGATTTGGCCAGGGTTAAGCCCAACACGTTGGGTAATTCGAGGATGCTGAAGACCCTGTAAGTTTCGTGGCGGTTTAGCTGGCGCGCCGCGACATACAGCGGTTTTTTGGCCGTCACTGTTTACGCTTATTGTCATGTCCGGCTACCAGCCCCCCGTGTCGCCGTCGGTGTATCGCAGGCGGCGTCTCGCCGTGCTCGGCGGGCTGCTGGCTCTTGTCGTGGTCATTGTTTTGATTATTGTTCGACCGGGTTTTGGCGAGACTGCTCAGCCTGAGGTCGACGAAGACGAAACCGTGGAAATGGTGGAGGCAGCACCGCCGCCTCCCTGCACCGCCAGCCAGATTAAGCTCACCGCTCACACTGATGCTCTTCGATACAACCCGGGTGAACCTCCCCAGTTGTGGTTGGAGGTGGAGAATGTGGGGTTTGCCGAGTGCGAGTTGCAAGTGGGAGCAATTGCGCAGGAATACGTGATTACGTCAGGGGATGACCGTATTTGGTCGTCGAGAGACTGTCAGGTGGGGGGAGAGCCGGCAACAGTCGTTTTGAGGCCCGGTGAAACTCAAGGAACGGCGTCCATTGCGTGGGATCGGACAAGGTCTAGTGAAACAACCTGTGATGAGGCGCGACCGATTATGCCCGGTGGTGGTGCGAGTTACCACTTGAGAGTGTTCTTGGGCGACTTCCAGTCGGAGGAAACCCGGCAGTTCATTTTGAACTAGTGAATAAGCGCCGGCCGGGGGTTATTGGACCCACGAGGGTGTGCTTTTGGTCGCAAGAGAGGCTCTTCCATGACCGTTCATTTGGGGTTCGATAACATCGCGGAAATGCGCCAGATCAGGCCCTAAACCGACGAAATTTACAGCTTCTCACAGACAAATGTTCCATTTGCGAACGGACGGATTGACCTCAGGTGCTGGTGGGGCACAAGTAACCACTTGCCAGATGCTTGTCAGAACGGCGTCGGTTCCTGTGATGTCGACGCTTTTTGCCGGAAAGCGGAGCTGACCGCTGCCTTGACACTGGCCAGGTCTTTATCAATCACCTGGGAGAACCCGAGGCGTTTGGCTTCCCCAGTTCTTTGGGGGCCAGAGGTGACAGCCCGCACTTCCCCGGCGAGAGAGATCTCGCCGATGGCAACAACGGTGTGGGGAATGGGAGTGTCTTTCGCCGCGCTGGCCACCGCAAGGGCGATGGCTAAGTCAGCAGCGGGTTCGGTGATCTTGATGCCGCCCACGGTGGAGACATAAACATCGGCGGAGGACAGCTTTAGCCCGACTCGGCGCTCGAGCACTGCCAACACCATCGCCACCCGGGACGAGTCAACACCGTTGACGACCCGACGGGGTTGGGGGGCGTTGGTGGGGGAGACGAGCGCTTGAATCTCCACCGGGAGTGCACGCCGTCCTTCTAGAGCGATGGTGGTGCAGGTTCCACTCATCAGCTCTGACGTGTCGGAGCGAAACAGTGCACTGGGGTCGGGCACTTCGGCAATGCCATCGCCGGTCATTTCAAAACAGCCCACATCGTCGGTGGGACCGAAGCGGTTTTTGAGTGCTCGAACAAACCGCAGTGCCGTGTGTCGGTCTCCTTCAAACTGACACACAACATCCACGAGGTGTTCGAGGGTTCGGGGCCCTGCCACTTGGCCGTCTTTGGTGACGTGGCCAACGATCATCACCGGGAGGGCTTTGTCTTTGGCCAGGCGAATCAGCGTCGAGGCAACTTCTCGAACTTGGGCAACTCCTCCCGCTAACCCATCAACGGAAGAGGCTTGGACAGTTTGCACCGAGTCGACAATCAGCAACTCCGGTGAGACTTCTTGTACTTGGCCGAGGATGGTGCCGAGGTCTGTGGTGGAGGCAAGATACAGGTTGTCGTGCAGGGCGCCGGTGCGCTCTGCACGAAGCCTCACCTGGCCAACAGATTCTTCGGCACTGACATACAACA